>CAIVSQ010000302.1 GCA_903908605.1 uncultured Anaerolineae bacterium | reverse complement strand
TCTTCAAGGTCGTCATGAAGAAGGTAGGTATTGATTTTAAAGAGGCTCTCCAGCGTCTGGCGGAGCGTGCCGGTGTGCAGCTCGAAGAACTTCACACCCAAACAACTGAGCAAAAAGAGGAGAACCAGCGCCTTCGCAACCTGTTGGAAGAAGCCGTAACATTTTATCGCCACAACTTGCTCAACACCCCCGCTGGTGCCCCGGCCCTCGAATACCTGCTCAAGAAACGCAACCTGACCTCCCAAACAATCGAAAATTTCGGTCTTGGTTACGCCCCCGATGCCTGGGAGGCTGCTCTCACGCACTTTAAGTCCAAAAAATACACCGAGCAGGAACTCTATGATGTTGGTTTGTTGGCTGAACGTGATTCAGGTGGTTTTTACGACAAATTTCGCAATCGCATAATGATTCCCATCCGTGATGAAAATGGGCGTATGACTGGCTTTGGCGGCCGCATCCTCAACCCCAATGACATTCCCAAATTCATGAATTCACCTCAGACAGTGCTCTTCGACAAGGGCCGTTTACTATATGGTCTCGACCGGGCTCGCAAGCCGATCCGTGCCGCTGACCAGGCAGTGATTGTTGAAGGCTATCTGGATGTGATTGCCGTTCACCAGGCTGGCTTTGAGAACGTCGTTTCTCCCATGGGCACCGCCCTAACCGAGGACCAGATTCGCCTGCTGAAGAAATTCACCCGCAGGATTGTCCTGGCTCTCGATCCCGATACAGCTGGTCAGAAAGCGGTCTTGCGTGGCTTGGATGCTGCCCGTACCTCCATGGATCGTGGCGAAGAACTTCGCTTTGATGCACGCGGTTTATTGCGGCACGAAGCCCGCCTGCAGGCTGACCTGCGCGTTGCCAACATGCCCGATGGTCTTGATCCCGATGAAATTGTCGCCCGCAGTCCTCAAGAGTGGGCTGACCTGATATCAAACGCCAAGCCGGTGGTTGAGCATGTTCTCGATACCCTTTGCATTGGGCAAGATACCAATGATCCCAAGGTTAAAAGCACCATCGTCGAGCAAATCATCCCGCTTATTGAGGACCTTCCTAATCCGGTCGAGCGTGATAGCTATCGCCAGATGTTGGCGCGCCGTCTGCGGGTCGATGAGCGCAGCCTGAACGCCGTAAAAACGCCGACGACCACCCCGCGACGTCCGGTTCACAAGCCTGCCACCGCTCCCACCCAAACACCGTCTGCCATCCAACCGCCTGCCACGGGTGTCCGGATCGTCGAAACATCCTGTCTGGCATTGCTTTTGCGCCGTCCGGACTTGCTCCCGCACCTCGATCGTCGCCTGCAAGAGTCGGGCTTATCGGCACTTGCGCTTGTCGATTTCGAGTATACTGATCATCAGATGATCCTCGGTATTATCCAGCGCTCACTCGAACAGGATGAAACAGACCACAGTGGTTTCATAAATTCAAGGTTAGAAGATAGCTTGCGTGAGTCTTATGCAGGTTTGATGGCTGTTCGCCAGGTCAAGGGCACCGATGACCGCTTGGTGGAAGAACTCATCCGCCAGGTGCTCCAGATGCGCCAGCAATCCATGACCAATGGTTTGAACCAGCTGCGTTTTATGATTGAAGATGCCCAACAAACTGGCCCATTGAGTGCCACCAATTACCAGCAGCTAATGCTGCAGTACGGGCGTATGCTCAATCGTCTCGATGAGGCGCGTCGTAATTTGATCGAATACAGGCGGAAATAAACTATGCCAAGAAAACAGCGTGAGATAAAAACCCCAAAAGACATCATGCCCGACCCTGGCGATATCGAAAATGACGATATGGTTGCCGAGGTAGATGATATCGATATTGTCCCCGAGGATGCCATCGAGATTGAGGTGGAGGAACCTCTCGATTTTTCACACCCGGCACTTGCCGAAGAGCTTTCTGAGGACCCGGTCCGGCTTTACCTGCGCGAAATTGGCCAGGTGAAACTATTGGATTCCGATAGCGAATTTCGTCTCTCCACCATCATTGAGGCCTATCGTCTGCTCAAGAACCTGCAGCGGCGAGCAGGATACAAGGATGCCGATCCTCTTCAACCCATCTACCGAGCCATAATCGATGAAATGCTCATCTCCTGGCGTCGTTTTGAAGAAGATGCCATGCGCCTTGAGGTCCACATCCCTGAAATGCCGCTGGTCCTCGCTTCCGCACAAGCCCTGCGCCAGGGTTGGGATATTGATACGCCCTCTTATTTGCGCGCATTCCTCGATAATGGCCAATGGGGCCGCGATACGATGTGGAACGGAATGGCTGCCAACGCCTTTAACTTGTTTGTCAGCCTGAATATGCTTCCACCCCGCCTGGCAAAATGGTTGATGAAGTACCTTCAAACCAACAATATTGACTCCGTCTCTGCGCGCGATCTTTACGATAACCTGCCTGCCGAGGACGATTTGACCTATGATACCCGCGTGCTTGAGCAGCGTTCTGAGGATGCCCACCAGGCCCTTATCCGCGCCAACCTGCGCCTGGTTGTCAGCGTTGCCAAGCGTTATCTTGGGCGCGGTATCTCCTTCCTCGATCTTATTCAGGAAGGTAACCTCGGCCTGTTGCGCGCCGTAAACAAATTCGACCCGCGTCGTGGTTTTAAGTTCAGCACCTATGCCACCTGGTGGATTCGCCAGTCCATCAACCGTTCCATTGCGGAACAAGCCCGCACCATTCGCATCCCCGTTCACTTGTTTGAATCCATCACGCGTATCTTGCGCATCCAGCGCCAGTTGGTCCAACAATACGGGCGAGAACCAACCTCAAACGAACTTGCCCTCGAGGTCGGTTACCTGCCCACCGAAGATGTGCAGGCCATCCTGCGCGCCAAGGCCGAGGCGGTTGAGCTTGACCCCGAAATTCAGCGTCGTTGGGAAACAGCCACGGCCAAGGTCTATCGCATCTTACGCTCAGCCGAAGAGCCAGTTTCACTCGAAGGTCCGGTTGGGGATGAAGATTCTTCCCAGCTTGGCGATTTTATTCAGGATGACGATGCTCTTGAACCCATGGACGCTGCAGCCCGCGAAATGCTCAAAGAACAGGTTCAGCACGTCCTGGCGGCCCTCTCCGATCGTGAGCGCCAGGTACTTGAGCTGCGTTTTGGCCTTTTGGATGGCAAGGATCACACCCTCGAAGAAGTCAGCCGTTATTTCAACGTCACCCGTGAACGCATCCGCCAGATTGAAGCCAAAGCCCTGCGCAAACTGAGGCACCCCACCCGTAGCCGCCACCTGCGCGATTACCTCGGTGATTGATTAGCTATCCCCAAGTCTATGACAAAAAAGAGACTGCCGGAAAAATCCGCGACAGTCTCTTTTTATTACGCCCGATTGGTTTACAGTACGATTGGGGTCACTTGTGTCAGCAGGTTGGCCTGCATGCTCCAGGGACCAGTCCAGGTGATTTGGACTGCAACAAGCCTGCCTTGCAGGTTTTCGTTTGATTCAACAAATACCAGCTTGTTGGTCGGGGTTCGGCCTCGCCAGCGGCCTTTCACCTTTTCTTCAAATAATACCTGCACAGTTTGCCCGAGGTAGCGCGCGTTGATATCTGCCACTATGTTCTCCTGCAAATCTTCCAGCAGGCGGAAGCGCCTCATCTTCTCTTCATCCCCCACGTCATCCTGCATTCGCCTGGTGGCAACTGTGCCCTCGCGCATGGAATAACGCGCCAGGTGTGCAACGTCCAGTTTTAGATCCTCAAGCACCTTGTAGGTCTGCAGGAACTGTTCTTCCGTTTCGCCGGGGAAGCCCACAATGATATCTGTCGCAATCGAACAATCCGGGATGCGCTCACGGATCTTTGCCACGATATCTCGGTAATCCTGCTGGCTGTATCCACGCCGCATATTTTGCAGCACCGTGTCATCACCTGCCTGGATGGGTAATTCAATATGGGGCATCACCTTGGGCAGGTTTGCGATTGCCTCGATCAGTTCATCGCCAAAATAATTGGGGTGCGATGTCAGGAAGCGTACCCGTTGGATGCCATCCACTTCGCTTACCAGTTTTAATAATTCGGCCAGGTTGGGTCCATCAGGAATATCCTTGCCGTACCTGTCAACAATTTGTCCCAGCAGGGTCACTTCCATCACGCCCTGTGCAGCCAGGGAGCGTACCTCGTTAACGATGTCACCTACCGGACGTGAACGTTCCACGCCTCGTTTGTAGGGGATGATGCAATAGGTGCAGGCGTGTGAACAGCCATAAACGATCGGCACATGCGCCGATACCAGCTTGTCGCGCTCAGCTACCGGCAGGATCAGTTCCTCATCCATCGCCAGGAAACGACGCGTCGTTTCCGCGTCTTCATTGGACCGGATTTCTCCCTGGGTCAGGTGCGAAACCAATGGACCCGGGTCCGAAGGCGGTGAAAAAACATCCACATATGGGAATGTTGCTTTTAGTTTCTCATGTCCACGCACGCCCACCAGGCAGCCCATCAAGTTAATCACCAGGCCCGGATTTTTTTGCTTCAATGGTTTCAATGAGCTCAAGCGTCCATAGGCCTTGTCTTCGGCCGATTGACGCACGACGCATGTGTTCATCACGATTACGTCAGCGCTTTCGATCTGTTCAGTATGGCTGTAGCCGAGGTGTTCCAGCGCCGAGCCTACCCGCTGCGAATCTGCCACGTTCATCTGGCAGCCTTCAGTCCAAATATGGTATTTCATGCAATCAACGTCCTTCCCGGTCACACGAATAAATCATCAGGTGCGAATTATATCAGACAGAACAGCTCTGGTTTGAACACCCCACGGTATTGAGGTTGCCCTGGCACTGGCAATAAAGGTCGCAAAAAGTTGATTTGACGGGTGGAAAAGTTGGTGTTACAATCCATCCTCGCAAGTCTGGGCGCGTAGCTCAATGGCAGAGCAGCGGCCTTTTAAGCCGTTTGTTGAGAGTTCGAGCCTCTCCGCGCTCACAAAAAACAGCCACTTTTTAGTGGCTGTTTTTTGTTTCTTTATTTTGGTGTTTTTGGATCACTGCCTGTTCTTTTTTGCGTATTCGCACAGGTTGGGTAGTGGGCAGCGGGTACAGTCTGGCTTGCGTGCCTGGCAGATTTCCCTGCCCAGGCGGATGATGTTCAGGTGTGCAGCGTAATAGGTCTCTGGTGGAAAGGCTTCTTCCAGGTATGGATGGGCGTCTTCCACCGAAATTTTTTCCGGTCGCAGCCCAATTCGCCCTGTTACCCGGTAAATATGGGTATCCACCGGGAAAGCCGGCCGGCCGAGCGAAAAGCACAACACAATTGCCGCTGTTTTAGGCCCCACCCCATTGAATTTCATCAACCAACCGCGCGCTTCTTCCAACGCCATGCCGTTCAAAAAAGAAAGATCCAGGTTGCCCCGCTCCGCAGTAATCTGGTTCAGAACCTGCTGAATGCGTGGGCCTTTTTGGTTGGCCAACCCCGCCACACGAATGCAATCCACCACGCTCTCAACCGGTGCGTCACGCACAGCCTCCCAGCTTGGGTAGCGTGCTTGCAGTGCATTAAAGGCCTTATCGCGGTTGATATCGTTCGTGTTTTGCGACAGGATGGTTGAAACCAACTCGTCGATGGCAGGCAGGGGATTGCGCCAGACTGGTTCGCCGTAAAAAGCCAGCAGGCTGGCATGCACATCTACTGCGTGTTGTGAGGGCTCCGGCATCTTACCAGCCTAGAGTGTAAAGGCAGGCCGGCTTTCACCCACCTCGATTTTTCGGTAATTTGTCAGCTGGATCCGTGGACCAAAAGCAGCCATTTTCGCCAACTGTTCTTCGTTCAACGCGCCCAGCGCTTGCAAAATAGCCAGTGCTGTCCCGTTACGTGCCCGGTCGCTTGGATCTCCATCGCTGATCTTAATCGCAATGCCAATGCCCGGTGAATCTGGCCCAAGTGCGCCGGGCATCAGCCCCACGCTTTGGAAGCCTTCAGCGCCGCCTTTGACCAGGATATTACCTTCCCCTGCAAGCATCAGGGCTGTGTCGAAGCGACCTGGCCCGCCAACCATATCGGGGTTGGCCATCATGGCAGTGCTTATAGTGCGGCAGGCTTCTGCCCGCGTGCTATCTTGCGCAAAAGGATCACACAAACGGGCGTAACCAAAGGCCGCGTTATACAATGGCACTGCGAAGTTTGGCGCTGAGCAACCATCGACCCCCAATTCCACCTGTTCCGCAGGGATCACGCACATATCGGCAAAGGCTTGCAAAATGCTCTCCTGTACCGGGTGGTGAAAGTCAATATAGTTCTCAAGGGAGGCCCCGCGCAATTTGGCGTGTGCCAGCATGCCGGTGTGTTTTCCCGAGCAATTATGACGGTATGGAGTCGGCAGTTCGCCGCGCACTTTCATCGCATCAGAGGTTCCTTCGTGGTAGGGGTAGTGCATGCCGCACATTAAATCGTCGACATTAACCCCAATTTTTGCCTGCATGCCCTTCACAACTGCCACATGATCATCCGTACCTGAGTGTGAGGAACACATTAAGGCAACTTCGCGCTCGGTTAGGCCAAAGTGTTCATGTCCCTTGCGTTCGATAAAGGGTAATGCCTGGAATGGCTTGGCGCTGGAGCGCAAAAAGGTGACCAGTTTCGGATCACCCACAGAAGCCAGTAGTTTCCCGTGCGAATCTACCACCGCTGCCGCACCAAAATGAATGCACTCTACAATCCTGCCCCTGGTCAATTCCAAAACAGGTTGGTAAGGATTATTCATTTATTCCTCGCTCTCATCAGGCGTCGCACCGATGCGGTAATGACGTGAGAAGTAATGTTTCAGACCGTGTACCAATCTTTGTTGGTATTGTTTCTTCCGTTCTCCATGCACATTAAAGTCAGAGAGCAGGGTCGGGATCAGGGCTTCCACGTTTTCCACCCCGGCACCTTTCTGGGCCATTTTTTCAAGCTCAGCATGCAGGTCCTTGATGATTTCGCATTGGGTTTCCGCGTTTTTGATGGTTACACTGCCGCTACGCCCACTGATAATGGTGAAATCCTTGTAATTTTCTATCAGATGTTCAAGTGATTTGATCCACTCGCTAAGGTTGGCACTTGCAAAAAACGGGGGTTGTCCGGCGACCACCATATCTCCGACAAACATAATTTTTTGTTCTGGCAAGATAACCCAAATCGCCCCGGCGGTTGGGCCGGAATGGTGTTCCAATAGCACTGGGAAATTACTCCACTCGATTGCCATGTGAGCGGTAAAAGAAATTTCTGGTGGTGCCCAGCGTATACTGCCCAACCCCACCACGGCTTCCCAGTCAGAGCCGGTTTCTTCCCCTTGCGCCTTAAAGGTGTTCGGGCGATTTCGGAAAGTTTCTGCCGTCCGTTCATGGGCGATAATGGTGCATTCCATTGCGCGCGCGCCCAGGGTCCGGTCTGGGTGTCCATCCAGGTTAATAAGTAAGCGTTCCACCCCGCTGTTTAAATTCAAAAGGGCCGCTCTCCAAGAGCGCGCGTCTTCCGGTGCGGGTGGTGCGTCAATTTGAATCAACCCGTGTGGCAGGGCAATAACCCCCAGGGTTACCCCAGGATATTGTTCTTCAATATAAACATGATTTGAAAGTGCCTGCATCGACTCTCCTCGTTACAATGACTGAAAATTATTGCTGCTCGTTTGCTGTGGGCAAGGTAAACATGAATTTGGATCCTTTTACGGGGGCGGGTTCAACCCAGATCTTCCCACCGTGTCCCTGCACCGCCAGCTTGCAAAATGCCAGGCCTACACCCAATCCACGTGTGCTGGTCTTGGTTTTTAGCCGGATAAATTTGTCAAAAATTCGTTCACTTTCTGATTCAGGGATGCCCGGCCCGTTATCTTGCACGTAAAAACGGATCATATCTTCACTGAGTTCCGCGCCTACCCAGATTTCTCCGCGCACCGGTGTATATTTTGCCGCGTTTTCCATCAGGTTGATCAATACGCGCCGGATCATATCCACATCCACCATGATTTGCGGCAGGTTGGCACCCATTTCCATGTGAATGATTTGCTCCCGTGCTTCCGTCGATGGTTTGATCGATTCAATCGACTCGCTTACCAGCATGGGCACATCCATTGGCTGCCGGTCACCGATGGCCTGGTTGTGCTCCAGGCGGTTGAGATCCAAAAGTGAGCTAACCATGCGCTCAATGCGATGAATCGAGTGGTGCGCAATTCGCATGATCGGCCCTGAAGATTCTTTGTCTTTTTCTGGGATGATGTCATCCAACATTTCAACGCTTGAAAGCAGGTTGGAGAGAGGTGAGCGCAAATCATGGTAAATCATTGCTGCCAGGTCTTCACGCAATTCGTCCAGGTCTTTGCGTTCCTTGATATCTCGCAGAATCCATTGGATTGACTCGATTTCGTTAAAGATCACCTTGCGTGCATAGACTTGCACCGGGTGGGTAATACCCTGGTTGTCATGCAGGATGGATTCGTACACCGCCGTGGTGTCATCCATGTTTTCAATGCGACCCCCCAGCTTGTCATAATTGATATCGTGGATTTGCCCAACGCGCAGGTTGTAAAGGGTTTCTGCTGGGTACCCTGAGAAAAGCGCTGCCTGTTTATTAACTTCCAGGATATGTCCATGCAAATCGGTGATGATGATTGGGTCGATGCTGTCATCAAAAAGGTCACGGTAACGTTTTCTGGCGTTATCCAGGCGCTCAAACAACTGTGCGTTTTGAATGGTCGTACCCGCCAGTGATCCCAGGCCCGAAAGAACCAATAGCGCGTCCGGATCAAACGATTTGGCAATCGGGTTGATCGCTTCCAGCACCCCGATCACTTTGCCCTGCACATGGATGGGTGCGCAAGCCAATGCTCGTACGGTGACGCCATCGATAAATTCCAATTCTGAAAGCAGCGGCTGTGTATCCGAAACATTGGAGGGGATGATGATGCCTTTGCCTTGCCGGGCAACCAGCCCTGCGATGCCTTCCCTTAGCTTCATACGCCGGTTCACCAGGCTGGCGCCCTTCTTTGTCGCCGCCCGGAAGACCAGGTTCGATCCTTCCACCAACGCCAGGGCGGTGATTTCAACCTGCAGCGTTTGCTTGGTCTGTGCCAGGATGGTTTCGAATAGCTCATCGATCCGTATGTAAGAGTTCAGGTGCGCAGCGCTTTCGGCCAGCGCGGTCATCACACGTGCCTGCCGTTGACTCTCAGAGAACAGGCGCGCATTTAATATAGCGATACCTGCCTGGTCTGCAATCGCCTGCATTAGCTCGAAATGCTCCATGTTGAAGGCTTTTGGCGTTGGGTGCACCAATGTGAGCACACCCACCAGCCGCTCGCGCGCCATCAATGGCACACAGATGGCAGCTTTTGCGCCAGAATTGATGATCATATCGTCTTCGCGGCGCAACCAGCGCGAGTCACGGCTGGTATCTGGCACGAGCACAGGCGCCCGGTTACGGATCACCCAGCCTGCCAGGCCATGATCGACAGTTTCCTTCAATTGGGCGGTTTTGCTGTCGCGTATCTGGTCTCCGTAGACAAAAGCCGAGTCAATCACCTCGCCTTTGTCATCCATCACCATTACACTACCGCGCTCCCCACCTACATTGTGGACGGCAGAAAATAATACGCGTGTGAGCACAGTTCTAAGGTCTAGAGCTGTGGCAAACTCGCGGCTGACTTTGTATAGTAATTCAAGGACTGCACGTTGGTCTTGGGGCATTGAACCTCTTGCATATTTTTTGTAACACCGGCCGGCGAAGCATCCCGCCTCCGTACCGCTGCTACGTTAAATACTTCAAACCTGAGCCTGTGTTAAATAACACCACTCGTTCTTCCTTATCAATCCAATCATTAGCCAATAATTGCTCCAACCCGGCAAGTGTGGCTGCACCTTCGGGTGCCGCGAAAATTCCCTCGCGCTCTGCCATCAATTTCTGGCTCGTCAATATTTGTTCATCCGAAACAGCCAGGGCGGTACCCTTGCTTTCTCGTATTGCGCGTAAAACCAACCGGTCTGCGAATACGCCCGGAACCCTCAAACCAGAGGCGACGGTATGGGCGCCTTCCCAAAAAATGGCACGCTCGTTGTTTTCTTGGTAGGCGCGCACGATTGGGGCACAACCCGTGGCCTGCACACTGACCATGCGCGGACGCTTGCTGCCAATCAGGCCGAGTTCTTCCAGCTCATCAAATGCTTTCCACATTCCCACCAGGCCGGTTCCACCACCTGTCGGGTATATGATCACATCTGGTAGTTCCCAGCCGAATGATTCAGCCAGTTCAAGCCCCATCGTTTTCTTTCCTTCACAGCGATACGGCTCTTTGAAGGTTGAGACATCAAACCAACCATGTTCTTGGGCGGCTGCATTGGCTTGTTTTGCGGCGTCAGATATCAAGCCATCCACCAGCGTCAATTCAGCACCCGCAATTCTAACCTCAACCTGGTTGGATTGTGGTGCATCCATGGGCATAAAAATGAAAGCTTTGGCCCTTGCCCGTGCTGCATAGGCCGCCAGGGCTCCACCCGCGTTGCCCGCAGTAGGAATTACAAAATTGCGCAGCCCTAATTCAATTGCCCGTGCCACAGCTACGGCCAGCCCGCGCGCCTTGAAAGACCCGGTCGGGTTTCCGGCTTCATCCTTGATAAAGAGAGCCTTCATCCCCAGGTCTTTTCCCAGGTTTTCAGCGGGCAACAACGGTGTACCACCTTCACCCAGGCTTATGCGGTAGGCTTGCGAACGGACCGGCAGAATTTCACTCCAACGCCAGATTCCCTTGCCACGCTCCTGCAAATTTTCCCTGGTCAGGGTCTTTCTGGCCGCATCCAGGTTGTAGCGTGCCAATAGAGGACTGCGGCATTCCTGGCAATAAGTTTGGGTCTCATCAGCCTCAAACTGCTTGCCGCACTCTGGGCATACCAGATGGGTGAGCGCGCTATCTACATGCTTCATATTTTTTAGTATAGCACAATGGTACCAAAAAACGATACAAACGCGTAATGCGTGTAACTTAATTTCACCCTCGTACCCCCCCTTCTTGCCATCAGGTTCTCATCCCTTAAAAACAGGCGTAAAATTAGCACAGGAGAATTAATATGCCCCTCGACCTAACCCGTATCCAAGCTTTATGTTTTGACGTGGATGGTACCTTGAATGACACCGATGACCAATATATTGATAAGGTCGAGCCGTTCCTCAGGGCTATTCGTTTTCTCCTGCCAGGCAGAGATTCTCAACGCGCCGCACGGCGGTTTGTTATGTGGGCAGAAGCCCCCGGCAATATGATGATTGGGCTGCCCGATCGCTTTGGTTTTGATGATGATCTTGCTCGCCTGTCTAGTTGGGTTAGCCAAAAACGCAAATCCCGCATAAAGCACTTTCGACCCATTGAAGGCGTGCGCGAGGCGCTCGTCACCTTGCGCCGACGCTACCCCATGTCGGTTGTCAGCGCTCGCGACGAAACCACCACCCGGGAATTTTTGGCCCAGGCAGGGTTGGATTCTTTGTTTACTTGTGTGGCGGGTGCCCAAACAGTCCAACACACCAAACCTTACCCTGACCCCATTTATTGGGCAGCGCGCCAGATGGGAGTTTCTCCCTCTAATTGTTTGATGATTGGAGATACCTCGGTTGATATTCGCGCCGGCAAAGCTGCCGGCGCTCAAACTGTCGGGGTTCTGTGTGGTTTTGGTGAAGAACCAGAGCTGCGCCGTTGGGGCGCGGACCATATCCTTCAGTCCACGTCCCAACTGACGTCCATTTTGTTGCCCTAACCCACGGATTTAGGCTGCCGCGGGGTTTCCGGCGCTTTCACATTTCGGACAGCTAACACCCACAACACAGCCAGGAACATTCCGCCAATCATAAATGGCACGGGTGCCCCAAACCACTGGAAAAGCGATCCAAAGAACAGTGGCGTAATTGCATTGGCTGCGCTGTAAAAGCCAGCCGAAACGCCCAATATGCCGCCCACTTCTTCGCGCGACACAGATTTTGTTATCAGGCTGTTGATCGCCGGGTGCAGCACAGCCCCACCCAATGCCGCCGGGAAGGATGCGACTAAAACCCAGATGATACCAACCCAGCCCTTGTTTGCCTCGGGCGGTAGGTTAACATTTAGGCTTTGTGTTGATGCTCGGCCCTGCATTTCAGCGATTATTTTTGTTTGGTTGAACCACGGCACTGGTATCTGCGGGGTGGTCGAGGTCAGGATTAACCCGATTGCGAGTGTCGATAAACCCAACAGCACCAGCCAACGGTCACCATATTTCTTGCTCCATCGCCCAATAAAACCAGCCTGAACTGCGACGATGAACAGGCCTGCTAGTACAAACAGGCCTGAGGTATCCCGTGCGCCCATCCCAAGCCTGTTGAGCGCGAACAACGAAAACATCTGCTCGTACCCGCCAAAGGCTAGTTGCTGGGCGAACATCAGGATTAGCAGGACGCTAATTCCCGGTCGTCCCAGCGCTTGGACCATGGTACTGAAAGAAAATGGCGACTTGCCACCATACTCGCCTTGCCTGGCCCGCCGTGATTCTGGCAACCAGAAATAGGTCAGCAGCAGCGAGGCGAGCGAGAAAAACGCCGCGGTAAAGGCGACCGCCTGGTAATTATCTCCTGTGGCAATTAAGACCGAGAAAGCAATGATCGGTCCCAGGATGAACCCCATACCAAAGGCAGCTCCGATCAACCCCAACCCCTGCGTGCGTGTCTTCTCGCTGGTCAGGTCGCTGACCACAGCCTGCGCGGTGGAGATATTCGCCCCGGAAAGACCGTCAATAATGCGGGAAATAAACAGCATGGGCAGTCCATTTGCAAAGCCCAACAGGATGAAACCCAGCAGGGTTCCCACCTGGCTCGTAATCAGCACAGGTCGGCGTCCCACCCGGTCTGATAACCTGCCCAGGATGGGTGCGCCGATAAATTGCATGAACGGGTAGGTTGACCCTAGCAGCCCAATGACAAAAGCGTCTGCACCAAACCGGGCGGCATAAAGCGGCATGAGTGGGATGATGATCGATAGGCCCAGCAAATCAACCAGGATGATGACCAACACGGGTAGTATTTTCTTGAAATCAAGTTTTTCGTCTGCAGGTTTTGCTTCAGGGTTATTCATGATTTGCTTCGCAGGCCTTGTTTAGAATAATCCGGTAATGTGCCACCAGCGTGTCCACCCTAGTGAACCGACACCCAGGAAGACAAGCAGCAGCGCGAAGCAAACTGCGATCAATGTGTTGCGGGTGCGCGTGCTGTCATCTTTTTTCTTCCACATGGCCGGCAGGTGTGCCACAATGGTTGCCACCAACATGGTCACCGCATGCTCCCAACGATAGCGAGGGAATCCAGCCTCTCCCATACCGCTAAACACAAAAAACATGATGCCAAGCAGAGCCTGGGTATCCATCAGTCCGTTAAAGGCGCTGAGCAAAGTTGAGGCACCCTTGTCAAAGGCCTGCTTTTTTACCAACCCCAGGACGAGCCGGATAATCAATGCCAGCGCGGCCAGGGTGACCAGCCAGCGCGTGATCGAGTGTATTGTAAGTAGAGCGTTCATGTTAAAAACTCCTTGATAATTGATGATTAAGATGATTGTTGATGAAAAAAGTATTCTTGCTGTTACTAACCTTGCCTGACGTCACCAGCTGCGTCTGCCATTTTTCCATTGAATCACGTCGCTGAATAATTTCTCCAGTGGGCGCAGTTCTTTCACGGGCACCGATAAGCTCTTGGTTTGGGTTGTGCTGTATTGAAACACCCGGCTGCCGCTAAAAGTTGTGCTCGCCTTCCGCCTGAATTCCTCCTGTGGAATATACCCCGCCATCCAGATTTCCATTCCATACACCCAAATGTTACCCCATTCGTGCGGCAGGATCAGGTATAGCTCATCTTTCTCGCTGGAATGTAGTCCCAGGCGTGCCTCAGGCAATTTCTCAGCATGTACGTATGCCAGGCTGTAATACTCGTTTTTGGCGTACACTCGTTTCAGCGGTTCGAGCGTCATGCTTTCACTGGTGAAGGTCCTGTCAATATCCAGCCCGCCGATTTCAACCCGCATGTTTGTCTGGCTCTCGCTTTTTAATGCTAGTTTTCCGAGGGGTGTCCAGTTTGGTGGTATCGACCAACTTGTTTTAAGCGGGTGCAATAGGTAGGTGGGTTGCCCGGCTTCCTGGGCTTTGCGCGTTTCTCCCTCCGAGTCGCTGGTTAACCCCAGTAAAAAACCAAACACATGCAGATCTTTTTCCAGATGGTTGCTGGATGAGAATTGGTGTTCCTTCAACAATGCCGGTGTTTCCAACAGCCCTAAAGGGTCGTGTTTAATGGCAGTGATCTGGTTGCGTTTCGATACCAACAAAGTGTGAACTTCACAACGATGCCCGCCCAGGCTTACATCAAAACGGTTGGGATCACTGAATGGCATGTTCCCTTTTACTTCAAAGGGGACCCCTTTCTCACTTAATTGCCGGCGAAACGCCAGTTCCACAGCGACTTCACTAACCACCTGGCGTAATTGTGCGTAAATCGAGCCGCCCGAATGGTCAATCTGATACGCCAGGAAACGCGCGGCCATGGCGACGCCGCTTTCGGTCAGGTCATGTGTATAGGCTGGTTTGAGAAAATCGTCTATGGATATCATTGTTGCGCCAATGTTCGCTACAAAGATCGGGGTTGGTTATTTCAGCAAGCAAGCAAATCGTTTATGAGACTGAGTGTAACAGGCCGGAAACCAACATGCAACTGGCAACCCCTTGCTTATTGCATGATTTAACGCCCGTTGATTAATAATGTGTAACGCCAGTACTTGGTTCATTCGGACAATCAAAAATCCAGTTTCTTTGCCCATCAAGGCTTTGGTCGTGGAGTGCGAGTTGGTGTTGCTGTCCGGGTAGCCGTTGCTGTGGGGGTTGGAGATACATAGTCAACCGAAAAGATCTTTAGTTCAGAAAAGCTAATATTCATCCCTTCGGCGCTGATCGCGTTCACAAAAACACCCACCCCACCGTGTTTGTAGACCGGGTCAAATACCGTGAATTGGTATCGGTCATTGAGGAAAAAACGCATTTCTGAACCTGCGTTCCACACGCTCATCTTCACAGAGCCGGGTGCACCCAGGGGCACATCTCCGCTTGGCACCCAATCCTGGATGGCCAGGTTAAGACCTTCTTGGGATTGTTCCACCTTTGCTTCGCCACTACAGTTCAATAAGAACCGGTAGGCATAGGTTCCACTACCGGCCCGGTACAGCATGCCATAGGTATCCTTGCCAGAACAGCGGTTGACGGTGATGTTGACCTCAGCATAAAAATTACCGACAGTCAGGTCATTGTTCAGGCTGAATAACATTGCAGGTGAGTTGTTTACCGCCAGGGTCAGCCGGCTGCGGTTTAGGATAATGCTGTTGTCGCCGCTGCTTTCGCTGGTTGCCCCCGTCCATGTGCCCAATTTTTCAAAATTGTCTGCGTATGTTTGTGGGCCGAGCCCCGGGAAAAAATTCGGTGTGACGCTGGGGACAAACGTTGGCATGGGTGTCCATGTTGCCGTCGCTGGGAACCAGGCAATGGTTGCACTGGGTTCCACTGTTGTGGTCGGAGCAGGCACTGTTTCCGGGTTATCGACCCCACTGCTACCAGGTTCACCAACAGACGCCAGACCGCAGGAGGCCAGCATCAAGGTCGTGGTCAGGAACATGCTTGTTAACTTTCGCATTGTTTTTTTCCAGATAAAAGCATTCAGTACAACTACTTGAAAAATAATGATGAATGTAACGCGCTTTTTCGAATGGGATTATTGTAAAATCATATTGCCGTTTCGGCAATGCGTTCCATATTTCCATCGTTAGGAGAAGATAAATGAGCGAAAAAGCCGTGTTAGTTACCGGCGCGTGTGGTGAAATCGGCCAGGCTCTTGTTCAAAACCTGACAATGCGTGGCGGATTCCGGGTTGTCACCGCGGATCTTGCCCCATTGCCAGATGCGATAAAGCCCTTGGTTGCGGAACATTTGCAGGGGGATCTGGTAAACAGGGTAAAACAATTCTACGATTACGATTTCGACATTATTTACCACCTGGCAGCCTCGCTCTCTTCAAAGGCAGAAATTGCCACCGAGGAAGCTCATCGCATCAACGTCGAAGGTACTATGCAGCTGCTCATGATGGCGGCCTACCGATCGGAGAAATATCAAAAGCCGATCAAGTTTCTATTTCCCAGTTCAATCGCTGCCTATGGTTTCCCCAACCTGGCGGCAAAAATTGCGGCGGGCGTGGTCAAGGAGGATGAATATAACACTCCCAATACCATGTACGGTTGCAACAAGTTGTACTGCGAGAAATTGGGCATGTATTACAGCCGCTAGTTTGGCCAACACCACCTGGACGAAAACCCGCCTGTGATGTTGGATTTTCGCGCTATTCGTTTCCCGGGCTTGATCAGCGCCTTTACACTGCCAAGTGGTGGAACCAGTGATTATGGTCCTGAAATGCTCCATGCTGCTGCCCAGGGCAAGCACTACGCATGTTTTGTCCGTGAGGATACGAAAATATCTTTTATGGCCATGCCAGATGCCATCAAATCCCTTATGAATTTGACCGAGGTTCCGCGCGAAAACCTCAGCCATGTCGTTTACAACATATCCGCCTTCAGTATCACCGCCGGAGAATTTCGCAGACGCGCCATGGCAGCCTTTCCCCGTGCGCATATCACCTTTTCCCCCAATCCACGTCGCCAGGGCATCGTTGATTCTTGGCCCGAGGATGTGGATGACACCCTCGCGCGCAACGATTGGGGTTGGCAGCCCGATTATGACGCCGATCGTTTCTTTGAAGAATATTTCCTGCCCGAAATCCGCAACCGCTATGCTAATAAACCCAGCTTGCGAACCAGGGAATAACGCAGTCGTGTATTGTTCTAAATCACAGGGCGGGGAGCAATCCCCGCCCTGTGTTATTAGCTTGATTTCGGTTATTTTGCGCTGACGATTTGTTCCCGTTCTGGTCCCACGCTTGCAAGACGCACGGGCACCTCGGCCAGTCTGGCAATTGCTTCCAGGTATCCTTCGGCGGCCTTGGGCAGCTCCGCCCATTTCCGGATACCACCAATATCTTCTGACCAGCCGGGCAGTTCTTCATAAACAGGTTCGCAGTCGTCCAGGTTGGAAGGCCCAAAAGGCAGATCTTCCAGGATTTTCCCATCCTTTTTATAGGCAACGCACAACTTCAGCGTTTCAAAGCCAGAAAGGATATCCATCTTGGTGATGACCAATTCGGTCAGCCCATTGATGCGCACCGCATAGCGCAATAACACACCATCCAACCATCCCACCCGGCGCGCCCGCCCGGTGGTTGTTCCATACTCATCCCAGGGGTTTGCGCCGCTGCCTCTCAGTTGCAGAGCCAGGTCATCAAATACTTCAGTCGGGAATGGTCCGGACCCCACCCGGGTTTGAAATGACTTGCATACGCCGGTAACTTCCATGCCGCCGGTTCCACTAATCCCGATCCCCAGCCCGGTGAACACACCTGAGGCGATAGTCGCCGACGAGGTCACAAATGGGTAGGTACCATGATCAATATCGAGCAGCGTGCCCTGTGCACCTTCGGCAAGCACGGTTTGCCCGGCTTTCAAAGCCAGGTGCAATTCCAATGATGTGTCGGCGATATATGGCAGCATCCATTGCTGGTATTTTTCATAATCAGCCACGATGGATTTGGCATTGAGTTCCTCTGCCCCCAGTAGTTTCAACTGCCGGTTCGCTTCTTCAATCCGTATCGTCAGTTCCTCGCTGAAATTGGCTTCCAGCATGTTTGCCACCCGCAGCCCGCGCCGGCTGGCTTTATCGGTGTAGGCTGGTCCAATTCCTCTTCCGGTGGTGCCGATATTGCCTTTTCCGCGGGCCACTTCCATGGCTTTGTCCAAGGCCTGGTGCGCAGGGGTAATCAGGTGAGCTGCGTGTGAAATGCGCAGTCGCTTCGGGTCTACTTCCACCCCGGCCGCTATTAACATCTCCATCTCATCCAGCATCGATTTGGGGTTGATCACCATCCCGTTTCCGAGAATGGCGATGGGTTTGGGATTGATGATACCTGAGGGGATCAGATGCAGCTTGAATAGCTTGCTGCCGACTGTGACGGAATGACCGGCGTTATCTCCGCCGTTATACCGGGCGACCACATCTGAATTGGCGGCAAACCAATCTACGATCCGGCCTTTGCCTTCATCCCCCCATTGCGTGCCAACGATTATTTGTAACGGCATAGGTCCTCCAAGAATGGTGATGCGTAGATTATAAAGTACAAACGAATCACTATGCAAAACTGACCACAACGCTGCTTTCTTTGGTTACGTTTACCTGAATGACAGGTTCGGTTTGCTCATCAAAATTAACTGGAACAGTGGGAACTACCTGAAAAAAGCCAGTATGTTGGGGTTCTTGCAATATTATTCGAATTTTCATTACGGATAAGTAAATACTTAACTATTTATTCGTAAATCTACATAAATCTGGGTTGATTAATTTACAATTCGTAGTAAATTCAATTAACAAGCATCTCCATGGCAACAATTCATTATATATGTGCGATTTGTGTTGAGAAGGTAGTGTAGATAAATTATGCTTATTAAGCGTTTGCAACTTGGATTGGTTCACGTTGCCGTAGCTATGACCCTCGTTCCGATCAACAGCACTCTTAACCGTGTCATGATCAAAGATTTGGGGATTGCCGCCACCCTGGTCGCAATCCTGGCTTCCTTGCCTTATCTCTTCTCTCCATTGCAAGTGGCCATTGGTTCATATTCTGACAGGCATCCCGTTTTCGGGTATCGTCGCAGTCCATACATATTGCTGGG
>CAIVSQ010000301.1 GCA_903908605.1 uncultured Anaerolineae bacterium | reverse complement strand
TTACTGCAATAATTTTTACAAAACTTTTCTATTACGCTTTGTCATAATAATATTGTCACTTCGTATTATGGCATATTTCCGAAAAGCATGTCACTGATCCTGCGCCAAAATCGGCCACAAAAATTTACACTATCTTTTTGACACTATTATTGTAATACGAAGATTAAAAAACAACTACATGACCGTAGTACCACCGGTCATGTAGTTGGCTCAATTACTTACTAAGAAATACTTACTTGGCGTAATCCACTGCCCGTGTCTCGCGAATAACGGTGACTTTGATTTGGCCTGGGTACTGCATGGTTTCTTCAATTTTCTTGGCGATATCACGAGCCAGCCGGGTGGAGGCCAGATCGTCGATTTCTTCAGGTCGCACAATAATGCGAACCTCACGCCCCGCCTGAATGGCGAAGGCCTGCGATACACCTTCAAAGGAAGTGGCCATTTCTTCCAACGTACGAATACGCTTGATATAGGCTTCCAGATCCTCCCGGCGAGCGCCTGGGCGGGCACCGGAGATGGCATCTGCTGCTTCGGCAATGACTGCTTCCACAGTTTCCTGTTCAACTTCATGGTGGTGAGATGCGATCGCATTGACCACCAATGGATGCACACCATATCGTTTGCAGAATTCGGCACCCAGGGCAGCATGTGTACCTTCCTGGTTGTGATCCATCGCCTTGCCGATGTCGTGCAGGAAGGAACCAGCCTTGGCAATCACAACGTTGGCTCCCAACTCGGCTGCCAGGATACCGCCCAGCTTGGCGACTTCGACGGCGTGAGCAAGTTGGTTCTGACCATAGGAGGTGCGGTATTTTAAGCGGCCCATCATGCGAAGCACTTCGGGGTGCAGACCGGTCACACCGGCATCAAAGGCGGCCTGTTCACCAGCCTCGGCCATAATCTTCTCAACCGCCTTGGTTTCATCTTCGATCACTTTTTCGATATGGGCTGGGTGAATGCGACCATCGACCGTCAGGCGGGTTAGGGCTCGCCGGGCAATTTCGCGGCGAACAGAGTCGAAACAGGAGATCGTTACCGATTCAGGCGTGTCATCGACGATAACATCCACACCCGCAGCCTGTTCAAAGGCACGGATGTTGCGACCATTACGACCAACGATACGACCCTTCATTTCTTCATTGGGCAGCGCTACCACTGCCGAAGTGACTTCCGAAACATGCTCTGAGGCAACGCGCTGAATGGCATCCGCAATCAAATGACGGGCGCGCTTTTCACCTTCTTCGCGAGCCTCGGCTTCAATTTGGCGAATGATGCGAGCCATATCTCCCCGTGATTCTTTTTCAACCTCAGCCAGCAAAATTTTCCTGGCATCTTCGGGGGTCATGGCCGCAATTTCTTGCAGCTTGGCCATCTGCTGCTCATGGATTTTTTCGACTTCATTGGCACGACGATCGATGGTGCTCTGGCGTTTATTAATGGTCTGTTCGCGCTGTTCAAGACGTTCTACGCGGGTATCCAGTTCGGTACGACGGCGATCTAACCGCTCCACTTCCTTATTGAGCTCATTGCGGCGCTGATTTAATTCGGTTTCAGCTGATTGAACCACCTTCAAAGCGCGATCACGTGCATCCAGCTCCACCTTGGCAGCTCTTTCAGTCGCCTCCTGGATAAGCCCTTTGGCGGTGGCGGATTCTGCCTGGCGCTTTTTCTCAACTTTATTCTGGTTGTAAAAATTTCCTACAGCCAGGCCTATTGCCAGCATAACCAGGCCTGTAACCAAGGCTATCAATATAGCAGATATGGGATTCATAACACTTCCTCATCATTATCATTAATATTAGTTCGGCTTCCCGTGGAATGAATTTCATTCCAGATCAAACGTACAACTGGTGCGCAGACCTCATAGGTAAATCCGCGACGACCCAGGTGAGCACTTAATTTTTGACGAAATTCCAGCCAGGGCAAATCCTGCACTTTTCGAAGATATTTTCTCGCCGCCTGACCTGCCAGGGTCTCTTCGTCAACGTTCTCACTGATCACGTCCTGCACGAGATCGGGATCCAAGCCCTTGTAACGCAGCTCCATTTCAATCATACGCTTACTGCGAGGGCGGAAGGTATTCCTGTTTTCCAGCCAGGCTTTTGCAAACTCATGGTCGTTCAGTAAGTTGGTTTCCTGCAATCGCTGCAAGGTGTATTCAATCACTGCTTCCGGAATTTCGTGCTTTTTAAGGTTCGCACGCACTTCCTGTGTTGACCTGGCCCGGTACCCCAGGAAAAATAGCGCTTTTTGCATGGCGACTTCACGAGCGTCGTCCATTTGCAACACAGCGATTTTCTCATCCGACAGTGACTGCCCCACAGACAACCAGGCTGCCACAATACGAGACAATCCAAAAGCATATTGACCATCCAGGTGGATATTCACCCGCCCGGGATTCTTTTTTTGCGTCTCAATCGTCGTAATTTTCTTCATCATAAAAACAAACAGCCACTGACTTGCCTTTGCAAGCCGCGGCTGTTGAATATATACCCGGGCAGACCTATTCCAATGTTCACATTTCAGGAATAAGCTGACATCAAAAACCATCTATCCCGAAAAACCGGACAGGGAAACGATGGAATATTATATGAAATCGTTTTTTCGATTGTCACCATGCGCTAAAAGGTTGGGTGACCAAAATCAATTGCCTGCGAATCTGGGCAGGCAGAACAGGTTCATATCCGGGTATTACAAAACAACAGCCTTGTTAATCTTAAGCTGATAAAAATCATTGTTTTATCAGCTTAAAGAATATATGTCTGTTCTAATTATAACTGATTATTAACAATTTGTTAGGATATTCCGTTAACCCCTTTACAAAAATCACTTATTAATGCGAACACTGGCCTAAGATCATATCAGAATATGACATAAGGAACTATTTCTAATCCACAATTTGTGCAATAATGTACTATACATTACTCACGGAGGAGATTTTTATGGCCAAGTTGTCAATTACGCGCGAAGACGCTCTTGAATACCATCACCTCAAGGGTCGACCAGGAAAAATTGCAATCACCCCAACCAAACCAATGGACACTCAGCGGGACCTGGGGTTAGCCTATTCCCCCGGCGTTGCCTATCCCGTTCTCGAAATTGAGAAGGATGCCGATATGGCTTATGAATATACATCCAAGGGCAACCTGGTGGCTGTCATCAGCAATGGGACCGCCATTTTGGGACTTGGCGATCGAGGTGCCCTGGCTGGCAAACCCGTGATGGAAGGGAAAGGGGTGCTGTTTAAGAAATTCGCAGACGTGGATGTTTTTGATATTGAAGTAAACAGCCACGACCCGGATGAAATCATCAAAGTGGTTGCGGCCATCTCCCCAACTTTTGGCGGTATCAACCTCGAAGATATCAAAGCTCCGGAATGCTTCTATATTGAAGAAACCCTCAAAGGCATGCTGGACATCCCGGTCTTCCATGACGATCAGCACGGCACAGCCATCATTTCCTCAGCCGGGCTTGCCAACGCACTCGAACTGGCTGGCAAAAAACATGATGAAGTGCGCATTGTAATCTCCGGCGCAGGCGCTTCGGCCATCTCGTGCGCCGAACTGGCTATCCGTTGGGGTGTGCGACGCGAAAATATCATGTTGGTTGATAGCAAGGGTGTGGTTTACAAAGGCCGCGGCGAAGGCATGAACAAATACAAGGACCGCCTGGCCGTGGATGACAAGGGTCACCGTTCCCTGGCCGATGCAATCCGCGGCAGTGATGTATTCTACGGTCTGTCTGTAGCCAATGTGCTCAGCCCAGAAATGGTAAAAACCATGGCAGAACGCCCGATCATTTTTGCCATGGCCAATCCAGACCCTGAAATCCGTTATGAGCTGGCCAAAGAAGCCCGCCCAGATTCTATTGTAGCGACCGGCCGTTCGGATTACCCCAACCAGGTCAACAATGTGCTCGGTTTCCCCTTCATTTTCCGCGGCGCCCTGGATGTACGTGCGCGCACAATTAATGAAGAAATGAAGTTTGCAGCATCCAAGGCGCTGTACAACCTGGCAAAAGAAGACGTGCCCGATTCTGTCCTGCGAGCCTACGGCACCGACAGCATGAAATTTGGCATGGATTACATCATCCCCAAACCACTCGACCCACGTGTTTTATTATGGGAAGCTCCAGCGGTAGCCAAGGCTGCCATGGAAACCGGTGTGGCACGGAAAAAGATCGACATGGATGAATATAAAGAAAAACTTGCCTACCGCCTGGGTAAGGGTGAACAGATTCGCTACTTCATCATGAACAAAGCCAGGGCCAGCCAGGGCAAGAAGCGCGTAATCTTTGGTGAAGGCGAAGAAACCAAGATCATCCGTGCCGCATTCCAGGTACAGGACGAAGCCATTGCCACACCAATTCTGATCGGCAACGCCGATGTCATCCGGGAAAAGATCAAACTACTTGGGTTGGATTTCAAACCCCGCGTGATCGATCCCAATCACTTTGATGATTCAGAGAAATACGCGCAAGCATTTTATGACCTGCGCAAACGCAAAGGCGTTGCATTTAGAGATGCAGAGAAATTTATCCTCGATCCCAATGTTCTTGGTGCCATGATGGTGAAGCTGGGTGATGGCGATGCGTTCGTCTCCGGTTTGACCTATGACTACCCCGAGGTGATCCGACCCGCGCTGCAGATTCACCATACCGCCAAGGGTGTTACTCGCACAGCGGGTATTTACATCATGATCGTGGGCGAGAAGACACTCTTCTTTACCGACCCAACCGTCAACATCGACCCGAGCGCCGAAGACCTGGCTGAAATAGCCTGCCTGGCGGCTGAATTCGCGCGCAAGATGGAAGTCGAGCCCCGCGTGGCCTTCCTTTCGTTCTCCAATTTCGGCTCCACACCGCACCCGTTATCTGAAAAGGTTCGCAGGGCGGTTGAGCTCACCAAAAAACGCGGTGACTTCGTGGTGGAAGGTGAAATGCAAGCCGATACCGCCGTAGTGCCCGAAATTATCGAAGAGCGCTATCCCTTCAGCGAGGTAAAGGATGCCAATGTGTTGGTCTTCCCCTCACTAGAATCTGCAAACATCGCCTACAAGCTGCTGGCCCGCCTGGGCAACGCCCGTGCAATCGGACCCATCCTGCTCGGCATGGGTGCACCAGTGCATGTCATCCAGACCGGTGACGAAGTCAACGACATTGTGGAAATTGCCGCCGTGGCAGTGATGGACGCGATGAATCGCCAATAAATGATCCAATAACAAAACTTCCACAGGGGCCGGCTCTACAACCGGCCCCTGTGGCTTTAATGGCGGACATTTTATGCTAAAATACCTGCATGGATAAATTTCCAATTCCCCAGCCGGAACGAGAAAGCATGCTTAAACACCGGCGCGACATGCAGCGCCAGATCATCCTGCCGATTGTGCTGGCTACTCTGCTAGCCCTGGCAGCCGGTGTGCTGGCCGGGCTAGCTGCGGCGGGCTATAACCCTGGCGTAAGCATGTGGGCCGATATTTCAATCATTTGGATGATCATCCCAATGATGCTCATGGCGTTGATCATCGTGGCACTCCTGGTTGCCACCATCCAGGGACTAAGTCAATTAATAAAGAAGACCCCGCACTACACCGCCATTGCCCAGGGCTATGTGTGGTGGTTGAATGCCGAAATTCAAATATGGACCAATAAACTGGTCCAACCTGTGCTAACCTTCAAAACTTGGCTGGATTTCTTTGTAAAAAGTGAGGAAGAAGATGAGCAGCAAAAAAGAGATTGAAGTTCGCAAGTCCTCCCCTGTAAACACCGTCGCGATCGGTGCGTTGGTTGGTGCCGGGGCGGGTGTCATCGCAGCCATGTTACTTCACCGGCGCGCCAAGAAACAGCAGCGCGAATCGATGATCACTGCATCCGAAGCCATCCAACTCGGTTTGTTGGTTTTTGGCCTTTTCAGGGCCATCTCTGCCCTGGGGGATGACGAAGATTAGTTCGCCAATAGCAAAGAGACCGGACATCCGGTCTCTTTTTTGTTTAAAACAGGGATACCTCAAGAAATATTAATGCTTTACACACACCAGACCCTTGAGATAAGCGCCTTCTGGGAATTCAAGCGCGATCGGGTGATCGCCCGCCTGGGACATGTGCTCAACAATGGCAGCATCCGCACCTGCATCCAGGGCGGCACCAGCCACAATTTTTTGAAACAAGGCGGCATCAATGCCACCAGAGCAGGAAAAGGTAGCCAGCAATCCACCCGGACGTAACAGCTTGAAAGCCAGCAGGTTGATGTCCTTATAACCCCGGGCAGCCTTTTCGGCCTGCAAAATGGTGGCGGCAAATTTAGGCGGGTCGAGGATGATCATATCAAAGGAGCGGCGCTCATCACGGAATTTTCTGAGAACCTGGAAGACATCCGCCTCACGCCACTCAAGGCCTTGTGTGATCCCGTTCAACGCAGCATTTTCGCTGGCCAGCGCCAGGGCATCAGCAGATGAGTCGACTGAGAGCACCGACCTGGCACCCCCCTTCGCCGCCTGCAGGCTGAAGCCACCCGTATAACAAAAACAATTCAGCACATCCCGCCCGCCCGCCAGTTGCCCAATACGTGCCCGGTTCCAACGCTGGTCTAGGTAAAAACCTGTCTTATGACCTGTAACCAGGTTTACAAGATAACGCAGTCCATGTTCGCTTATTTCAACCCGCCCAGGAGCCGCGCCCCGCAGCGAACCATTACGAACCGGCAGCCCCTCCAGTTCACGTACATCCGCATCGGAGCGTTCATAGATCACCGTCAAACCAGACTTCTCGAGCAGAATATCTGCAATTTGGTCACGCCACGCCTCGCTGCCAGCCGTTAACGATTGAAGCACCAACACATCGGCATAACGATCGACCACCAGACCAGGTAAATGATCGGACTCAGCATGTATCAACCGGACGGCATTAGAATCCTGCAGGCCGTTAATATCCGTGGACGTATCCAGCATGCCCAATGATGCACGCAACCCAATGGCTCGTTCGATTCGACGCGCGAAAAAGGCAGCATCAACTTGCTCGTCCTGTTCAAAACTCCATACCCGTGCACTAATCTGCGATTTTGGACTGTAAGCCGCCCAGGCCAGGAACTGCTTTTTATGGTCCAGGATTCCAACTGTTTCACCTGGTTGGGGGGTACCCAAAATACGATCAATTGCACCTGAAAAAATCCAGGGATGTCTGCG
>CAIVSQ010000300.1 GCA_903908605.1 uncultured Anaerolineae bacterium | reverse complement strand
CTGAGCGAGTGGGATCGATTACTGCCTGATGCAGAACAACTGCCAGGCCGCCCTCTTTTTCAATCTCAGAGTTATCACCAGAAACATGTGCCACAGTGAATTTGAGAGTCAGAGTGCTGGAATCATAGCCAATCGTATCGCCAACCACAGCCCCCGATATGCGGATATTTTTATCAACGATGCTATCTTTTTTAGCATTCAACTCATCAACCGTCATGAAATACTGGGCGCTCGCCTGGGTCGATGAAGCAATCAGGTAAACCACGGCCGCCAGGATAAGCAAACCGCCAATGACAAACTTAATACGTGGTGAAGACATTTGGACCTCCAAGTAAATAGTGTAAGAATGCTACCATCAGTGATTCTACACATGTAGATTAATGAATCCTGAAAATAGACCCATAGAGTGGCATGACAAATGTCATAAAATTACACATAATTGTCCTAATATATGAATTTAGGCAATTAAAAAGGTGGTCCTGATGCATAAAGCATCAGGACCACCTTTCATTACCGATCAACTTCTAATGTTCTGTGTGCTTTTCCCCATGGAAGGGCAGGAAACGCGCTGCCAGACTGAACGTCAACAACCAGTATGAAAGCACCAGTGAAGCCACCGCAAATTCCACCCAGGTGGGCGTGTAAGAGAACAAACGCACATTTGGAGTGTAGGGATCATAAGATGTTGCCGCGATCAGGCCAACAAAATTATAGTTCCAGCGGGTCAACACTGCGGCAAAAACAGGGATAACCGCAGCTGCGAACAAGTAGCGGAAATTACGAATACTCTTGGCGGAGAGCAGGATAACCCCCGCCAGGGTTGGAAAGAGCGCCTGGCCAAACCAGAAGGTGGCCGAGTACGGCGCCACGGTATCAAGTAATTGGGTCTGCAAAGTAATTTGCTGATCAAAACTATAGTAATTGGTAACCGCCCAATCCCAAAAGCGCAGATAAGTCAATAACAGGGTCACCCCACCCGCCAGGCGAGCCACATCATACAATGCATCATTGGTGACCAAACCCGGTCGCATAACTCGGAAGATGATGATACTCATGATAAATAGCAGTGAGATACCACCACTCATGGCAGAAAAAACAAACTGGGTGGGAGCGCTCTGGTTAAACCATACCCCGCGCCCATACAAAACCGAGTAGGTTGCACCCAATGAAGCCTGGTGCAGCAGGGAAAGTGTCATACCAACGATCGCCAATACAGGACCGGCCTTGTGCAGCCAGTGCGAGACCGTTTTGGCTAATTTGGCCAGGGTTTTCAAAATCGGGAAACGATCCTGCCAGGGATGACTCTCAAAATTGGGATGCTCTGTAACCACCGGGATAAGTTCAGCCAACAAGACGGTCAGGTACAGCACAACGCACATGGTAATTTCCCACAGCAGGGAGTGCGGTTGCCAGTAGACTATCGGGTGCCAGAAACGCAAGGGCTGCCCAAGATCCATCAGCAACACCATGCCAGCTGTTGAATACCCCAGGAAACCAAGCAGCACAGCCAGCTTCCCAATAGACTCAAATCGTTTGATTTGCAGCAAGTAAATAATCGCGCCGAAAACAAAGGCGCTTCCACCCAGGGCAATGGACGATAGATCGATTGAAATCCACAAGCCCCAGGGTACCTGGTTTGAAAGACCTGTCACTTGCAGGCCATCACGGAAAACAAAGAACACACCCGTCAGGCCAAAAAGAACACCGGCAATCAACAGCCCAATCCAATATGGAAAAACATCAACCGAATACTTGCCAAGCCGAAGTTTTGGGTAATGAATGGATACTTGCATGGTCTACCCCCTCTGGAACGGGTTGTTTGTATGAGAATCCGGAGGCACATAATAAACACTGGGCTCGGTACTCAGTTCGTCTTCACGCAAGCGAAGAACTGCTTTTGCCTCGGCAAGGACCTTCGAAACAGGACTCTCAGGATCCGTTAAATCGCCAAAAGCTCGCGCCCCCGTTGGGCAGGCCACAACACAAGCTGGAGTAGCCATCGCATCAACACCAGGGACCATACCGCGTTCGCGCCCTGAATCAATGCGGTGCGCACAGAATGTGCATTTTTCAACGACCCCTCGTGGCCGGTTTGGAACTTCCGCAAAACCGAAGTTGGGGGTTTTCGCGCTGGTCTTGACTGGCTCTTTCCAGT
Organism: uncultured Anaerolineae bacterium; assembly: GCA_903908605.1. GTDB lineage: Bacteria > Chloroflexota > Anaerolineae > Anaerolineales > Villigracilaceae > UBA5195. The sequence continues at coordinate 1,293 of CAIVSQ010000300.1, read as the reverse complement.
TGAAGACACGTGCATCATACGGACAGGCAACCTGGCAATAGCGACAGCCAATACACAGAGTGTAATCCATCATGACAATACCATCGGCACGTTTGAAAGTGGCCTTAACCGGGCACACGTGCACACATGGAGCTTCTGCGCAATGCATGCAGGGCCTGGAAAGGAAATATTCCTTCCCATTTTGCATTGTTTCGGTCGTTACAGGGCAATAAACCATGTCATCGCCCAGGTTGTTGATAGCCTGACATGCATAGGTGCAGTATTTGCAGCCAATGCACTTGTTGATATCAATTGCCATACCCCACTGCGGACCTGTTTTGGTCTCGCCGCCAGTCGATTCAACCCGACTTGCCAAAGTGGTTGTGCTAATAAATTGAGTAAGTGTTGCCGCACCTGCCAGGGCCCCTGCGATCTTGATCAAGTCGCGTCGTGAGGTTATTCCCTGTTCTGGCGCTGGTTGGTTTTCACCAGTTTCATTCATAAGTACCTCCAATTATTGACGGTTTGGATCAGCAACCAGTGCTTACTTTGCAGGTTCGCCTGGGTCTCTGCCAAAAATTGCCCAGGAACCAATACCGCCAATCAACAAGCCAGCCACTAGCAGCAACCAGGATGGCAGGTGGATACCGCCGGCTACGGGTTGTTTAGCTGGTTCTTCCGGTTCGGCTGCTTTTTCAACTACATCCATCGGGGTTGCAACTACTTCAACCTGAATACCTGCGCTGACAATACGGCTGGCTTCATGAATATCGGTGTGACAGTCGCCACAGGTTTCACCCGCAATTTTTAATGTATGGCTGCTTTCTGGACCCATATGGCAGTTAATGCAGTTCAAACCCGCGGCGGTATGCGTAGATTTGAGGGAACCTTCCATTTGCTGCTTATGGCAGTTTTCGCACACTATCTTGGAGCCCGGAGCCAAAACCGGCCCCTGGGAATGTGGCTCATGACAGCTTGTGCATTTCAAACCAAATTTTCCATGCTGGCTGAGTTTCATCTGCCCGGCCACATTTGACCCGGTCACACTCACATTTGTATGGCAGACCAGGCAGGTGGTTTCTTCGCTCTCGACAGTGTATTTCAACTGTGGATGAACTCCGGTTCCCTGTCCTAGTTTATGGCATACAAGACAGTTTACATTCCCGGTACTATGCTTACTCGTGCTCCAAGGTGAGGCAGCGCCGGGGTGACAACCTTTACAAGTTTCGATATCCTGGCTTTTATCAGCAGCTGCAACACTCTGGGTGGGGGCCGCCACCAAAACGCCGAACACAACCGCAATCAAAAGCATAG
>CAIVSQ010000299.1 GCA_903908605.1 uncultured Anaerolineae bacterium | reverse complement strand
CATCCAGCAGGTGCAGGGCATGCCCGCTGAGCATAAAAAAGCGCTCGAGCGTTGGGCGAGAGAGCAGCAGGGTGGCGGTGTTGACTAGCGGGTGGCTCTGGAAGATGGGCTGGTCCCAGATTTCGGCGTCCATCCACAATTCCACTTCGCCAGCGGTATCGTTGGCCAGGCCGAGCATGGTGACTGCCCCGGGGGTGACACCCAGCAGGCGCAGGAGGTTTTCGGGGGAAGCGAAACGCAGCCGTGAAACGCCGATTTGTTCGGCCAGGCGCTGCAGGTCCATTATTTTTTCACAGGCGGTCACCACCAGGAAGAAGCGCCGGCCTTTTTTATCGCACAACAGCAGATTCTTGGTGCTGACGGCGGACTGCCCGGGTTTGTGCTGCTCGGATTCGGCACAGGTGAAAACGGCCGGGTGTTCAAAGCGCTGGTAGGGCAGGGTATGTTCTTCGAGGTAGCGGAGGATGTCTTGTTCGGTCAGCATGGGCAGTCCTAATCAAAAAAAATCTTTTTGCGGCGAAATTAATATATGTCAAAAACCGGGCCGTCTTCGCAGGCCAGGCGTTGACCCTTGCCTGCCGGCAGCTCAACGGAACAGGCGCCACATTTGGCCAGCCCGCCGCAGGGCAGGGGCGTTTGGACGAGGATCTGCACGCGTCCGGCGCGCGGTGGCAGGCGTTTGGATTGCGGTTCGCCCTGCAGCAGCATGCTCAACATGCCGGGCAGTTGGTCGCGGGGCAGGTCGATGGCCAGGTAGTCGGCCCAGGGCAGGATCTCGGGCAGTGAGGCGGGGGGCAGGATCTCGAGCGCGGCGGGCAGACTGGCGGGCGGCTGAGAACAGAGCAGGGCGATGGAGGCTTTTTGGGCCAGGGCGGGTTCCAGCAAGGCCAGCAGGCGGGCACTGTTGGTATGTTGAGTGGCCAGGGCTACTTTGCGTGCGCCAGGCGGCAAGCTAAAGCCATGCCCGAGAGGACCGCGCAGGCGTAGGACAGCGCCGGGCAGCCAACTGGCGGGCAAAGGTGGGGCGGCATAAAAACCACCCGGGCAGACCCCGGCACTGAAGAGCGGCTGGGCCAACACTGGCAGGGGCTCCGAAAGTGAGGTGGCAAGCAGGTATTGGCCCGGGGCGGGGACCAGCGCAGGCGGGCAGGCGATGCGTGCAGCCCAGCGGCCTTGCAGGAAAATCTCTTCGATGAAACCTTTTGCGGTGTGCATACGTAATATTAATGCTATCACGTTATAATTAATTAACAAACAAGGAGAAACCATGAATATTTCAAATGTTATTCAAGTTATTGCATCTGGCGCCTGGCTGGCAGTTGTAGCCCTGGTGGTCACTTTAGTCGCTCGTTCCAGCCGCGGTACGCCGGCCAAGGGTCTTAGCAGCCTGCTGGTGATCGCGGTGGTCGCTGCGATTGTGCTCAGCACGGTTGGCGCTGGGCTGGTTTTTATTGAACCAGATGAATTGGCGGTGGTCATCACCGTTACCCAGGGCGGTATCCGTCCCGAGCCGCTGCTGCCTGGTATTCACTTCGTCATCCCGTTCGTCGAACGCGTGGAGCGCTATTCCATCCTGCGGCAGACCTATACAATGACGGCGGTAGCCTCCGAAGGCGCAGTAACCGGGGATGATTCGATCCAGGTGCGCACCAAGGATGGACAGCAAGTTTATATTGACGCTTCGGTGATCTACTCGGTGGACCCGAACAAGGCCACCGACCTGTATCGCACCTGGCGCAAGAACTACGAGGATGGGCTGGTGCGCCCACAGTCACGCGGTGTGATCCGGGATATTTCTTCGCAGTATGGCGTGGAAGAGATCGTCAGCAGCAAGCGGGCCGAGATGGAAACACAGATCACCGATGCGCTGACCAAGGTGTTTTCTGAAAACAACCTGATCCTGCAGGACTTCGTGCTGCGTAATATCCGCTTTAGTGATGAATATGCCACCGCGGTGGAGCAGAAGCAGATTGCCGAGCAGCAGGCTCAACAGGCCAAGTTTGTGGTCGAATCAAAGAAGCAAGAAGCTGAGCAAGCTCGCCAGACAGCCCAGGGCGCAGCCGATGCGGCCGTGATCGCGGCCAAGGGTGCGGCGGAAGCACGCGTTGTGCAGGCCGAAGCTGAAGCCCGCGCGCTGCAATTGATTGCCGAGGTGCTCAAGCAGAACCCGACCCTGCTGCAGTACCAGTACATTACCAAACTGGCGCCGAACGTGCAGATGATGCTGGTGCCGAGCAATGCGCCCTTCATCCTGCCGCAACTGCAGGTACCCACTCCTGACCCTGTCGTTATTCCGTAATTCAGGAAGTTTAGCCCTTTTCCGCCCGCGTGTAGATGCTGACTGGTTTCAGCCGGCTGCGCGCGGGCGGTTTTATTTCTCGCGGCTGAGACCAGCCATGTACATTCCCCCGGGTTTGGGTGGATTTTACATACGCGGGCTGTGGACTGGTAAAATAATCAGGTACAAGAGTATTTTTATTCAACGGAGTCACTATGAGCAGCAATCATCCATCCGGGCGGCAGATCAGGCTAACCAGCTTGTCCAGCTGCGCTGGCTGAGCATCCAAACTAAATGCGGAAACGCTGGCGCAGGTTCTGCGCCCTGTCTCTAACTTATTCAAGCCGGGCGACAGCCCGGATTTGTTGGTTGGGTTGGATGGACCAGATGATGCGGCTGTTTGGAAGCTGGACGAGGAGCGCGCGCTGGTGGTAACCACCGATTTCTTTACACCGGTGGTGGATACACCCTATGAATACGGCGCGATTGCGGCGGCCAACTCGCTTTCGGATATTTATGCGATGGGCGGGGTGCCCTTCCTGGCGCTAAACATTGCCGCGTTGCCGCCCGATTTACCGGTGGAGATCTCAGGCGAGATCCTATTGGGCGGGGCGGAAAAATGTAAACAGGCTGGCGTGGTGGTGGCAGGTGGTCACACCGTGCAGGATAAAGAGCCCAAGTTCGGGCTGGTGGCGCTGGGATTTGTGCATCCGCGCAGGATGCTGACCAAGGGCGGTGTGCGGGCTGGCGATGTGCTGGTTTTGACCAAGCCGCTCGGTTTTGGCGTTACGACCACTGCGCTCAAACGCGGGCTGGCAGAGGACCAGGATGTTGCCGAAGTGATTGAATGGATGAGCCGCCTGAACCAGTCCGCCGGGCAGTTGGCGCGTGAGTTTGACCTGCATGGCGGGACCGATATTACTGGTTTTGGCCTGGCTGGTCATGGCCTGGAAATGGCAAGTGCCTCAGGCGTGCGCTTCAGGCTGCACTATCAGCAGCTTCCGTTCATCTCTTGCGCACGAAAATATGCCGAGGCCTGGACCTTCCCGGGTGGCAGTTCGGATAACCGCAGTTTTTACGGTCCACGTGTGCGCTTTGACGCCGGGCTGGAAGAATTGGAACAGATGCTGGTGTTTGACGCGCAAACCAGCGGCGGGCTGCTGCTGGCTGTGCCGCCCGAACGGCTGGCAGATTTTGAACAGCGTGCGCGCGAGCTGGGCCAACCGGCCTGGCGGATTGGCGAAGCGTTGGAAGGTGATGGAATCGAGGTCCTAAAATGAGCTGGGTTGGTTATTCTGTTGCCTGGCAGGCCGCGCTGGAGATGGCCTGGGAGGCTTACCGCGATGACTGCGTGCCGATTGGGGCAGTCACCACCGATGAAAACGGTGTGGTGCTTTCGCGAGGGCGCAACCGTATTTACGCGCGGCGCAACGAAGAAGGTTACCGGCGTGGCAAGGTGCTGGCCCACGCCGAAATGGAAGCGCTCGACCTGCTAGACTACGACAGCTATGACCCACACCAGTGCATCCTGTATACCACCATGGAACCCTGCCCGATGTGCATGGGTACCTTTTATATGTCGGGTTTGCGCAGTCTGCATTATGCTGCACGTGACCCGTATGCCGGCAGCACGGACATGCTGGGCAGTACGCCTTATTTAAGCCGCAAACCGGTGCGGGTCAGCGGTCCTGCCGACCGGCGGTTGGAGATTGTGCTGCAGGCGATGTATGTTGAATATGAGCTGGCCTGTTTTGAGGAACGCATCCGCAAGACGGCCCTCTACCCAATCCTGCAGGATGCCCATCCGGCCAGCGTAAAGTTGGGCGAAAATTTATACCGGGTGGGTGAGCTGCGCGGCAGCCGTTCCGATTGGAGTGCTGCCGAAGCATTTGATTGGTTATTGGACCAGGTATTAAATGATTAATAGTCAGAATTAAGGGTAAACTCTTCGTATGAATATTGGCATGGAAATTGTGGTGATCTTTGGATTGATCATCCTGAACGGGATTTTTGCCCTTTCAGAGATCGCGGTGGTCTCGTCGCGCAAGGCGCGCTTGCAACAGCGTATCAATGAGGGTGAAGCGGGCGCTGAAAGCGCGCTGCGATTGGCTGAAAACCCTAATATCTTTCTTTCGACCATCCAGGTTGGCATTACGCTGATTGGGGTGTTGGCGGGCGCGGTCGGTGGTGCGACTATTTCGGATGCGTTTACCGTGCAGTTGCTGCAAGTGCCAATGCTGGCGCCGTATGCCAATTCGCTGGCGCTGGGTACGGTGGTTGTGCTGATCACTTTCTTCTCGCTGCTGCTGGGCGAGCTGGTGCCCAAACGCATGGCGCTGCACAACCCGGAAGAGATCGCTGGCATTATTGCCGGGCCGATGACCTTTATTGCACGCATTTTTTCGCCCTTTGTGCGCCTGTTGAGCGGGCTGACAGACGTGGTGGTGCGTTTGCTGGGCGTCAAACCCAGCGATGAGCCGCCCGTGACCGAAGAGGAACTGCAGGTGCTGCTGGACCAGGGCACCCAGGCGGGTGTTTTTGAGGAATCTGAGCAGGACATGGTCGAGGGTGTTTTTCGCCTGAATGACCGGCGGGTGGGTTCGCTGATGACGCCGCGGGGTGAGATTGCCTGGTTGGATGTCAACGACACGCCGGAAGAGATTCGCATGCAGATCGAAGAGAACCCGTATTCACGCTTCCCGGTTTGCGAAGACAGCCTGGATAATGTGCTGGGGGTGATTGAGGCGCGCGACCTGCTATTGGAGAGCCTGCATGGTGAACCGCTGCAGCTTAAACGCAACCTGCAAACACCGGTTTATATTCCCGAAACGGCGCTGGCTTCCAAGTCGTTGGATTTGTTCAAGTTTGGCACGGCTGAGATGATGCTGGTGGTGGACGAGTTTGGCTCGACCCAGGGGCTGCTGACCATCTACGATATCCTCGAGGAGATTGTGGGTGATATCGATAATGAACCGCAGGCCACCCAACGCCTGGATGGCTCCTGGTTGTTGGACGGGATGCTGACGATCGAGGATTTTAAGGAAATTTTCAATCTCAGGCACATGCCTGATGAGGATGAGTATGAAACCCTGGGTGGTTTTGTGATGCTGCACCTGGGACGGGTACCGCAGGCGGCTGACCACTTTGATTGGAGTGGCCTGGTTTTTGAAGTCATGGACATGGATGGAAAACGGGTAGACAAGGTGATGGTGAACCTTAAACCGGTGCTACCTGCGCAAGAGGATAAAACACAAACGCAAGAATAACCGCCGTGGTCAGTGTGCAGCACAGGCCATTCGCGCTGGATAGGCGCGGAATAAAAAGGAGAATTTAGGTCATGGAAGATAGGATCCTTCTCGGACGGGGCAGGCAGTTTCTCGAATTACCTCAAGCGATGTGGAAGAAGCACCTGACCCAGGTGCCCCAGCACAGCCAACCCAGGTTGAATTTTATGACCGAAACGCATTACCGGGTGCGCTATTTTGTGATTAAAAAATTACTTGATCTGCAAACCCCAATCGGGCCGGACTTTATCGCAAGCATGCTGAATATGCCGCAAACCAAGGTGGAGGCTGCACTGAAGGAGATGGAGGAAAATCTCTTTTTCCTGGTACGCAATGCCAACGGGGCAGTCACCTGGGCCTACCCCCTGACGGTGGAGAGCACACCGCACTGGCTGAGCTTTAGCACGGGCAGCGGCGCGTATGCCTCTTCGGCCGATGATGCCATTGCGGCGGCCTATGTGCAGGGAAACCTGCGCAATGAGTATGTTTCGACCGATATCGAGACACGCTGCGTGCATTGTGACCGGGTGCTGAATATCTCGATCGATAGCAATATGCGTTTCACGGTCAAGGAGAAGAACCTGGGGGCTTACCCATTGGTTTTCATCCCCGACGTGGATTGGACCAATTTTAAGGCGGCCAACATCATCGAAGCTTACTGCCGCAACTCGGTCTTTTACTTTAACGAAGAATGTGCGCGTGAAATGCGGACCGAAATTGAGCAGGTCAACGGCGTTTACCTGACGCTTGAACAGTGCAGCTACACCACACCTGTGACGCAGGGCACCCTGTTTGGGTTTGACCGGGAATAACCGGCGGGTGCGAGTGGACAGGCAGTTATGAATCTTAATCGTTTAGCGCGTATTCTGCACGCATTCCTGCTGGGGGGTGTCACACTGGCTTTTTCGCGGGTGAACCGGCCTGAGTTGTTGGTGCGTGTGCCGTGGTGGCTGTTGGTTTTGTTGGGCGGGCTGCCGCTCCCCATTTTTTTCTCAAAACAAGTCGATCCAATTTACCCGCTGTTGGCGGGATTTTTGGTTTTGGTGGGGCTGCTGCTGGGCTTGAAGGCGATTACCTGCCTGGGGCGCGGCGGCAGCTTGTGGGCCGACCTGGCGCGCCTGCCGCTGGCTTTTGTGCTGCTGGTCTCGGCTGGGCTGGCCCTGGGTAACAGCCTGGGGAGCTGGAATACGCTGACCAGTCCACGGGTGGTGGGCTCGGGCGAGGCTAATGTGAGCCTGAACGCCGAATTGGAGCGATTCCCGTGGGGCGAGTTGCATGAGGTGCCAGACCGGGCGGTGCTGGAGGCCAGCAAGCTGCTGCTGGTGGATGCCAGCACTCACCAGTTGTACACATGGGCTGATGAGCTGTTGCCAGCTGGCTCAGGCGCTCGAAACCTGGCGGAGTGTGACCTGCTGATTCTGCTGGAGGAGAGCTGGAAAGATGCGCCAGGTGGACGGGAGTGGTGGGTGCTTGGCGAGGATGGTGTGGTGAGTGCCAAACGCCCGGTGCAAATGCTGCACTGGAAGCTGGCGGTGGTGGACCCCTATACGCGTGAAATTTTCTTGCGCGCGGAGTTGGATGGGGCGGTGGAAAATGTGGATTATGTGACGCTTTCGACCCGGATGAAGGATGTAGAGGCGATCGTTGAGTGGGAGCGTGAGCACAACCTGCCACCCTGGCCGGCTGCGCGCGAATGGATCACGGGGCTGCTGGGGCAGTGAGTGCGGGTGTGGGCCAATCAACAAATGGGGCGGTAATGGGTGCGTGGGATGGGGGCGAAAAAGGATATAATTTCAGCGTTGGGCGTCATCAGGGAGATTTTCGAGCCATATATGCCGGGTCATTAACCAAGCAAGTGGCGAATGGAAATGGCAGGACATTGCAACGAGAATCACGGCGTTCTTTGAGTTCGTTTTTTGTGTACGGGCTGCGCAGGACCGGCAGGCCTGGAGCGGGTATTACGCAGGTTGGTCGCGGGCAGGTTGCGGCAAGCCAGGCGCATTGATGCGGGTTACATCAAGGTGGGTAACCAACTTGATTGTCCAACCCTGAAAGGAGGGAAGGTGTCTGAGATTGAAACGGCAATTATAAAAACGCTCATCCCGGGGGAACAATTATTCGCTTGTGTCGATAATTTGTATGTCGATATGAGTTTGCCAGGGGCTTCACCACTGGTTAATTACCAACCGTATTTGGAGGCTGCGATTGGGCTTTCAAATTTGCGCATGATGATTGTGTTTTTTGATGGGAATGCCTACAAGTGGCTGCATATCTCGGCGATTAACTCGCTGAACGAAAGGCATTATTCCCGTTCGAAAAATTGGGCTTACCAGGCCATCCTGAGTATCCCGGGTGGAATGGGGATTGTGGTGGCAACTAAAAGCCCGAGTGCGGAAGCTGGAAGCCAGTTATCCAGCCTGTTGGTGCAGGGTTTCTTGCGGTTTGGAATCAGGAATCACGAGGATGGCGCCCAGGCGGTGATCAATGCCTTCCTGGAAGATAAACATTTGCAGCTGATGGAGTAGGCCTATCGTTTAAACCATGGTGGGCAGCGAGTGGTTGTAAATATAAAAACGGCCGCCTATGCAAAGGCGGCCGTTTTATCTTTTAACTGCAAGGCGGTGGGTTAAATCGGGATGTGGGTGACCAGGTATTCCATGTAGCGTGATTTGATCATGTCGCTGGCCATGGCGCGTTTGATGGGTGGCAGGCGCAGGATGCTGCCCAGCACGGCGGCCAGGGCACGGTGATTCCATAGTACGCGGTTATCGAAGATCATATCCTGCAGGTTGCCGCGTTCAATTGCCATCATCACCGAGCGGTGCACGGAGTTGAGCGGGGTGAGCACGCGCTGGGGTCGTGAGCGCAGCGAGAGGCTGTCACGGTCACAGGTGCGCACGCAGACGCCGCAGCCGAGGCACAGGTCTTCATCCAGCTGGGCTTTTTTAAGCTTGGGGTGGTGTGGGTCATTTTTTGAAACGAGGGCCATGGCTTCCACCGGGCAGGCGCTGACACATTTACCGCAGCCGGTGCAGGTGTTTTCAGCGATGACCGGCAGAAAATTGGAGGTGTGAACCGGGTTGAGCAGGCCAAACTTGCGGGCGGCGATCATGGCTTCGCAGCAGCAGCCACAGCAGTTGCAGATGAAGTTGACGCCCTCGCGCACGTTTTCGCCAAACTGGACCAGGTTGCGGTCGTAGGCCTGCTGGAGCAAGTCCATGCCTTCGTGGGTGTCGATCAGGCGGGCATAACCGTGGCGGGTGAGGGATTGGGCCGAGGCGTTGAAGGTCATGCAGATATCGAGCGGGGCGTCGCAGTTTTTATCGACGTGCATCATCTTGTGGCGGCAGTAGCAGACACCGATGCCGCGATGGGTGGCGGTCTGGATGATTTCGCTGGCGCGTTCGTAATCAAGCACGTGCAAGGCGTTTTCGTTGGAGAGGACCGGTTCATGGACGAAGACGCGCCCAAGCTGGGTGTCTCCTTGGCCAAAGAGGTTGACGATGAACTCTTCCTCGACGTTCATGTATTGGTAGAACAGTTCGCCGAGCAGTTTTTGGTCGATGTCGCCGCGCGTGCGCATCATGGAAAATTCAAAGAAACCAGCCATGGGCGGGGGCAGGGTGTAGGTGGTTTTGCCCTGGTATTCAATATCCACCAGGATAGCCCGGCTGGAGAGATCGTCGAGGACCTTTTGAGCATCGGCCAGCGGCAGTTTCCAGACCTGGCTGGCTTTGTGGACATCAAAGGGTTTGATGGGCAGAAGTGAGACCAGGTCCGCTTCGCGTTCATTAAATAGGATTTTGAGGATATGGTAGAGGGTATCGGAGGGCGGGGCGCCCTGGGGAAAGCGGTTGAGGCGATCGACCAGTTCGGTATACCCAGATTTGAGGCTGGTGTGAGACATACGGCACGCTCCCGGTGGAGGAATGATTCGTTGTTATTAATATAGCCACTTTGAGGGAGCGTGGCAACACGAATTAATCCCCCTTTTTGGGTGATGAAAGTCATGTTTTCGCGTATTCGGTTTGGTTGGTAGCTGCAGAAGGGTACCCGCTGGCGTAACCTTAGCGGGCGGCGTGGTAGGCGTTGAGGATGGCTGGCAGGAGCTGGCCGGATGAGCCGGTGAGGGCGTGGGTGGCATGGGCTGTGAGCGGGGTTTCGGTGGCGTTGATCTCCACCAGGCAAGCGCCATGTTCGAGGGCGGCATAGGCCAGCGAGGCGGCCGGGTGGACCAGGCCGGAGGTGCCAATCGAGAAGAACAGGTCGCAGGCCTGGGTGGCATCCAGGGCGGATTGCAGGGCGGCACTGGGCAGGCTTTCGCCAAACCAAACCACGTTGGGGCGCAGCAGGCCGGCGCAAGCCGGGCAGTGTGGTACTTCGCCGCTGGTTTCCTGCCAGCTGTCATAGTGGAGGCTGCAACTGGCGCAGCGCACGTTTTGAATGCTGCCGTGCAGCTCGATGACGGCCGGGCTGCCGGCGCGCTGGTGCAGGCCGTCCACGTTTTGGGTCAGCAGGGTGAAGCTCTTGAACAGGCTGGCCATTTCAGCCAGGGCCAGGTGACCGGGGTTGGGTGCGGCGGCGCGGGCCTGGGTGCGGCGCATGGCGTACCAATCCCAGACCAGTTGTGGGTCGCGCTCGAAGGCCTGTGGAGTGGCCAGGTCCTCGGGACGGTATTGAGCCCAAAAGCCGACCTGGGCATCGCGGAAGGTGTTTAGACCCGATTCCTGCGAGACGCCAGCGCCGGTGAGCGCAACGACGTGTCGGGCGGTGCGGAGGGTGTCAATCAGTTGATTTGGCAGGTCGGTCATGGGTGGTCTCCGCTGGTGGGTATTTGGGCCGGTTGGGCAATGGTATTGGTTTTTATTGTACACCCCCGGGCGCTTATTTTCGCCCGGGGGTGCGTGTCTGTTTTAGGGGTTGATCTCCAGCTCAAAGATCCAGGGGCCGGGGCGGTTGTAACCGAGCGCATCGATTAACTTTTGATAGGCCTGCTGGTCGGTCATGCCGTCCGGTTTTTTCTTGACATCGAAGCCGGCGCCGCCCCCGCCGTTGCCCTGGACGGTGATGTAGTTGACCTCGATGCCCTGGGCGGCCAGGATTTTTTGGGCAGCACGGACCTGATCGGCCGGGATGACTTCGGGCAGGCTGAGGTCGAGGCTGGGGATGGTGATGGTCAGCTGTTCGGGCTGGGCATGGTGGCCAACGGTGAAGCCGACCTTCATACAGCGATCCTTATCCACCGGGGTCTTCCAACCCGGCTCGGGACCTTTGCCGATATCGCCCATCTGACGGTCATACAGCAGCATGCCGGTGGAGATTTCGGATTTGTCGGCCCCGATTTGCACGACCGGGCTGTGCTGGAAGGAGACCTGCCAGTCGCTGAAATCTCCGTTGGTGGGCTTGTTGTAGCACAGGTAGAGATAGGTGAAGGCCGGGGTGATGCTGACGCGGGTCAGGGTCATCTCGATGCCGTTGGCGGTGGTTGTGAGCATGGGGTCGAGGGTGATGGCGGGGTAGATGGGTTGGTTTAGTTTGAAGTGGAACTCGGCCAGGGGGCTGTTGTTGAGATGGTCATTGCTGATGGTGACGCGCAGCTCACCCAGGAAGGTTTCGCCTTCGAGGGCATGCAGAGGTTGAAAGTCGATCGGGACGTTGGATTGATCATTGCTGTCGCCGGAGAAGCCCAGGCTGGAGTTGATCTCGCTGCCATCGGGGTTGAGCAGGCTGACGCCGTTGATGAAGTAGTCTTTTTGCCAGCCGGTGAAGCCGAGGCGGAAGGAGGCACGGAAGGCGTCGATGTAGGCCCATTGCAGGGTGGCGGTCAGGTCGCCGATGGTCTCGGTGGCGAGTGGGGTGACGGGCTGAGGTGTGGGGGTGGAAATGCCGGGGCTGGAGGCACCGGGCACCATGAGCAGGTTGGTCAGGCCGGTGTAGAAATACCAGCCGTAGTCGAAGGAAGCGTCGGGGGCGGTGAGGGTCTTAATGGCCAGGGCGGCGGTTGCGCCGTATTGCACACCGGCAGTTTCAAAGCCGAGCCGGACACAGCGGAGGGCCGGGTCGTCGCTGATAACTTCCACCAGCGAGGCCGGGATTTCGGGGCTGCTGGGCTGGCCGTTGGCATCGATAAAGCGCAGGCTAACCCCACCTGGCAGCCAATTTTTGGCAGTAGGCAGGCTGTAGCAAACGAGGGCTTCACTGTAGGTAGGGGAGAGGCTGAGGTTTTGCTGGGTAAGCTGTACACCGTTGTTGGTGACGGCGAAACTATTGCCGCCGCCCCCACCGACCTGGTCGACTGGGACGGATGGCAGCTCAAAGTGGAAGGCTCCCAGGGTTTCGGAGCCACGCAGCAGGGGGATCGCGATGGTGGTGTTGACACGCCCATCCCTAACACCTGAGCGTACAATCTGGTAGGCGACATACAGGCTGTTTTCGTCCGCATCGGTTTGCCAGAGCGCGCCGGTGTATTGTTCGGGTACGACGCCGGTGTAGCTGATGGTAGGCAGCCCGAGGCGCAGGTCGGCTGGCAGGTCACGGGTGCTGGTGCCAAAGGCCTGCAGACCGTCTGCCAGGTAGACCCAGTTTAGTGTGAGGGTTACGCCAGAGATGGTTTGTTCGAGTCCGACCTGGGTGGCGGGGCTGGGTTGTCCCCATTCGGGGGTGGCGTGTACGGCGGTGGGCAGGGCGGTGGCATTCACGTCGGTGATCAGCCCTGATTGGCGGGCGGAGTTGAGGCCAGGGTCGAGCAGGTAACGCACCAGTGCGTAGCCTGCGCTGGTTACCAGGGCCAGGCCCAGCAGAGTCAGGACCGCTGTCCAGACGATTTTGGTTCTCGGGGTCATGCTTTTCTCCTTGTTTAAACGTGCAGAGATGCGCGGCAACAGATTTGTGGCAGGCACTTCGTGGGTGGCAAGCGCATCGAGGCTTTCGTGGATGTCAGTCATGCTGCGCTCCTTTTAACAGCCCGCGCAAGCGCTCGCGGGCGGTGTTGAGCAGCCATTTAACCGTGCCGGGAGCAATTTGCAAATCTGAGGACATTTCCTGTTCGCTCATTTCCAGGTAATACTTGCGCACGATTACTGCGCGTTGGCGGGGTGAAAGCCGCAGCAGGGCAGCGCGGATTTGCTGTTGGAAGGCCAGCCATTCGACCTGCTGTTCGGGGGATGGGCCCTGGGCGAAATGACTTTCAAACCAGGCTTCATCCACGGTGGGTGCGCCTTGCCCTGGCGGGGCATTGTGGCGGGTGGATTTGGGGGCTGCATTGACAACGCTGCGCATGAACCAGGGTGCAAAAGGCTTGCTGCCATCAAACTGGTGAATACGCTGATAGACCTGGATAAAGGTGTCTTGGACGACATCCTCGGCGCTGGCCAGGTCGCCGGTGATCAGCCAGGCGGTGCGCACGGCGCGCAGCTGGTGGCAGGCGACCATTTCTTCCAGGCCGCCGATGTCACCAGCTTTCATCCGTTTAATCGCTTCGTGCTCATCCATGATCCTCCAGCTTTATTTATGCTGCTGATAGAAATAATATCCAATCAT
>CAIVSQ010000298.1 GCA_903908605.1 uncultured Anaerolineae bacterium | reverse complement strand
TATGGCGATGCTGGAGCAAACCCCAGAGCGGGTTATTGGCTACTTCCAGGACCGTCGGGTTCGATATGCAGCTTAAACTTCACAGGGCCGGAGCAATAGAACTAACCTCCATCCTTCGGGCACAAGGGTTTGGGCTCATAATTTTAATCTTGAACATATTTTCCGATCCTCCATTACTTGGGGATTAATAACTTCTGGCAATTTATCGGTGCGTTTTAATCCTGTTGGATTCCTATTCGATGGCACTGGCACATGTGCTTTTTTTGAATCGAATGATGAACAGTTGGTATCACTTGGGTTGTTAAATACAAATTTTGTAAAAGAATTCTCAAAAATACTCAATCCAACCATGGCATTCCAAGCGGGTGATTTCGGTAATATTCCGATTGTTGAATCACTCTTTTCGAGCGCGTTTAAAGACAATGTTTCTACTTTGGTAAGCATTGCAAAGAATAACTGGGATTCATTCGAAACTTCTTGGGATTTTAGTGAGTATGGTTTACTTTGGCAGAGAAACAAGACATTGGAGTCAAGTTTTGGTAATTGGAGGTTGAAGTGCGATTCTGATTTCATGGAAATGAAACATTTGGAAGAAAAAAATAACAAAATTCTGAATGAAGTTTTTCAGATTCAGGAGGAGTTTTCTACTTTAGTTCCTGATTCGGAAATTACCTTGATCCGTGCCGACCGCGAAAAGGACAGCCAGCGACTGATCTCCTACGCCATCGGCTGCATGATGGGCCGCTACAGCCTCGACGAGCCCGGCCTGATCTATGCCCACGCGGGCAACGTCGGCTTCGAGCCTGGCTGCTACGGGTGGGGCGGGAGATGAGTAGGACGCTGGATCCGATGACTGTAAACCCGTCATGGCGGGTGTACATGTACGACTCAATTCTGCTGCCGTTTGAGACAGGAACCTTGAAAACAAAGGCAGGCAACTTTGACGCAAAGGCTATCGAAGCCAATGTCGGTCTGCCGACTGTAAAGATGGACACGCTCGCGGAGCTTCAACCACTTGAGCGGGACTACAAAGATTTTGATGGCGAGTTTCTGGTCTTTTACAACCGAGAGTCCGGTATGAAGTCACTTTTCGAGCGTCTTCGCGACGTGACTGCACATGGTCATTACGGCCTTGAAAAAGCAAACTGGATAAGGATTCGCCACCGGTTTGCCTATCCAGGCAAGCCAGAAGCAACGCGGATGTTTGGACGTTTGAGATTTCAGACTCTGAAGGCTTTGATTCAATTCATTGACATTGCACAAAAGCCATGAAGGTCTCTGAAACCAAATCTACGATTGTTTAGCTGAGCATCGAAATTTTTGAAGAGGGATAAATAATATGTCAAGCAAAAAAGAAGATAAGAAGATCAGTAAGGGAGATAAGGTACATCAATCTGATCTCGCAACTATCGCTGAAGGTGTCGATTACACACTCAATGCGGGAATAAAAGCTTGGTTAAATGCCTACGCTCAGATTTCTCTGATTTACTGCATGCCTACCAGAATGGTGCAGGATAGAAAGAATGCAAAACAAAGACTAGATGATATGGTTGGCGGATTTCCCTTCACATGTGAACTCTTTCCATGGCCCAAGGATGGGGATTCTGGAAAAGTGATGCAGCCCATTTTTCAAGTCAACCTTAAGAATGCCAGTGAATTACTTCAATTCGATTTCGGATCAGGTTTGCTTCAAGTCTGGGGTACAGTCCCATCGTCCAAACCACTTTTTCTGAGAGTAATTCCAGAAGATAATCTATCAGATACCGTCTCTAACTACTTCCCTGAAAATCCAGATTGGGAACGAACTTCGACTCGTGACGATTCACTAGATGAAAAGAGAACCTATCTGTGCGATTTTCCTGACGCTATTCTGAAGAAACCAAGAATTAATTGGAAATATGCCGGGCGAATGTTTCAAGCAGTTGATGACTATATGCCGGTTGATTTTCCAGATGATGAGGATTTTGAAAGCGCAGCTGAGTACATTGATGGCATTAAGCAGTCATTAACGGTTGCATATCGTGGTAACTATCTTGGTGGGTTTGGCGGTTGTTTGGGCTCTGGCTATAACTTTCTTGTAACAAATCCTCAAACGTCTCGTCTACTAATTCGCATTACTGATGAGTTTGATCGAAGTGTTGGTGTGGTAGCTTATAGAGATGCTGACAATTCATTGAGATTTATCGCAGAAGATAACTATTTGATATGAAGAGTTGTTGGCTAGTCAAAAGCGGGCTAATAACTTTGAATCAACTTCTGGCTCAATCCATGGGTAAAACGCATGGAAACAAGAGTGATTTCTTATCGCCCGAATCTTTGCTGAAAATCCGGGTGGTACTTTCAAAATTGACCTGTGATTTGAAGTTTGTCTATACCGATTTTAGAAGTTCTTAAGGAAGGGTAGAGCGATGAGTAAGCCCTTATTGGATCCTGTCGATGTGCCTGTTGAATGGCACCGGTTTCTCTATCGATCTGTGCTGCTTGAGTGGGAGATGGTATTGCATCAGCGTAAGCAATTTCCGCGATTCAATGGCAGAAAGCCAGTAGCGGGCGTCAATCTGGTCAAAATGGATGGGTTGCCAGAACTAAGCCAATGGTTTAGTACCCAAGCAGAAACTCAAAAGCCTGCCGAATGCTTTGCGTTCTATTCGAAGGAAACCGCGCTCAAAGACCTCTTCAAGCTTATTCGTAATTGCGTTGCCCATGGACATTATTCATCCCCACGAAAGGGCTGGATTTACTTGCATCACGTTTATCAGGGGAAACTAAAACTTTCTGGGCAAGCCAAATTTAGCAGCTTGAAAGATTTGATTGTGTTCATCAGCACTGACGGTGCTGCCGGGAAGTAAAGCGTTATGAACGACTTTTTGACTATTCCGCCCGATGCCCTGACCGAGTATCACGACTGGCTCAAGACCATCAAGCAGAAAATTCACGCTACGCGGATGAAGGTGGCGTTAGCTGCAAGTGGGGAGTTGATTGCCCTTTATTACGAAATTGGGGCGCAAATTGTGGATCGCGAGTCTCGCGCCCAATGGGGCAGCGGATTCATTGACACTTTCAGTCACGACCTGAGAGCGGCCTTCCCGGATTTGGGTGGCTTTTCATCTAAGAACCTCCGGTATTGCCGGGCATTCTTTCGCTTTTATTGTGACCCTGCAATTTGGCAACAGGCTGTTGCCAAATTGAGTGATAAACCTTGGGCAGGCTCTGACGCCGAGCTGTCTGCGTTGCTGGCAAGCATCCCCTGGGGGCACAACATTCAGATCATTGCCAAGTGCAGCAGCGTGGCCGAAGCCCGCTTCTACATCGAGCAAACCCTGGAGCAAGGCTGGAGCCGCGATGTGTTGGCATTGCAGCTCAAGTCCAATCTGCATGCCCGCGCAGGCAAGGCGGTAACCAACTTTTCCCGCACCTTGCAATTGCCCCAGTCGGACCTGGCCCAGCAAGCCCTCAAAGACCCGTACGCCTTCGACTTCATGGCCATGACGGCGCCGTTTAACGAACGGGATGTAGAGCGCCAACTCACGCAGCACATCACCCAGTTTTTGCTGGAGCTAGGCAAAGGCTTTGCATTCATTGGCCGGCAGTACCACCTGGAAGTGGCGGGCAACGATTACTACATCGACCTGCTGTTCTATCACGTTACGCTGAAATGCTACGTGGTGGTGGAGCTCAAGAACCGTAAATCCAATAGGTAATCCCCCGGCTTTGCCGGGGTGACAGTAGAAGTTTGACATTTGCATTGGTATGGATGTCCATCGCAGAAACTTCCAATCGTG
>CAIVSQ010000297.1 GCA_903908605.1 uncultured Anaerolineae bacterium | reverse complement strand
TCGCGACCTAATTTGCAACCGCTTGAGTTCAATGCTGAAGAGTCACGTTCTCTAATGAGATGGGGCGATCTCAGCAAAGCAGTGCATGCGGCGGGTCTAAATATTCAACAATTTGAGGCAATGAAACTAAACGCTAGTGATGACGAGCAGAAGTACGCCAACATTAAGTCAGATCTTAATCTTGCTCGATCAGCATTTGAGGCTTATCTCACTGATCTTAAAACTGAACTTCCCGATAAAACATATGACAGCCGTCATAATGCAGAAACGCGCGGCAACGATAAAAAAGGCGTAGTTAATGTCCTCAAGGGTTTTGGGCCGGATGTCGCTCTTTTGCGGTACTTCATCACCAGTGATGGTGCAAGAATATTCCTCACAACATCAAAAGGTAATTTTACTAGAACAGTGTCGGCAAATTCTGTAGAGTTGAAGTTGAAGATTGATACATTCCTTCAAACGCTGCAAGATCCGAAATTAGATACTCGACCAGCATCCCTTGCGTTGTACGAATTACTAATTGCTCCAGTCGCCAGCGATCTCCAACGCAGTGGCGCAAAGACGGTAATGTTGTCGCTTGACGGCAAACTTCGATATGTCCCTTTCGGCGCCCTATTTGATGGTCAGAACTACCTTGTCGAAAAATATAATTTTCCTCTGTATACCGAAACACAGAAGGATGGTATTCGTGGGGCAGTATCCCGGCAGTGGCATGTTGCTGCCCTTGGTCGTAGCAAGGCATATATTGGTCATAGCAATGCAATTGGGGACTCATTCCCCGCACTTCCAAGCGTAAAAATTGAGATTCAAAGAATTGTGAAATCTGCAACTGGCGGGGTGTTGCCTGGAGAGGCTTACATTGATGAAGCATTCACCGAAGAACGATTGAGAAAGGTTAGTGAAAGTAAATTTGATGTGCTTCACATTGCCAGTCACTTTCAATTCAGTCCTGGCACGGAAATTAATTCTTTTTTACTGCTAGGTGATGGTCAGCAATTGAGCCTAGGCGACATTCGATCAAAGGACTTTCGATTTGACAACGTTGATTTACTCACACTTTCCGCTTGTAACACGGGGCTTGGTGGCGGCAACGACAATCAAGGGAATGAAATTGAAGGATTCGGATCAATTGCCCAACAGCAGGGTGCCAAAGCAGTGTTGGCGACTTTATGGCCTGTCGCAGACTCTAGTACCGCGATATTCATGGGAAACATGTACCAACTTCGCGAAGATGGGAATCTTACAAAGGTAGAAGCACTTCGACAAGCTCAATTAAGTTTGATGAAAGGGATGCAATTTTCGCACCCCTTCTACTGGGCACCGTTTATCTTGATGGGGAATTGGAAGTAGTCGGAATACGAAAGGTATAGAAATGCAGATTAATAATGATTTCTCAATTCCTCGGACAGTGACACGATTAGATGCAACGCGGGAACAAATAGACTCTGCAATTGATCTCTTCGACCGGAACCATATCGTTGCGGCGATCACACTTGCCGCATCAGCTGAGCATGTGCTGTCTGATATGTCCAAGTTTTCAGGGATTCCAACGTTTTTTAAACAGTTCGAAAAAGATTTCGACAGTATTCACAGGCGCCATGGTGGCTCAAAAAGCTTTTATGCGTGGCGGCAAGAAATTTATGATTGGCTTAGGCATGCAGACCGTCAGCCTGGACAATCTCAGGAGATATCGTCTGATGAGGCGTTCATGTTGATCATGGCTGCCATTACTACCTACCTGGGATTGGGGGGACTGAAAACTGTTGCCATGGAAACGTTTTATGGAAACTGGCAACGCTGTGGCACAGTTTCCCTTTAAATGGCAGTTGGTCAAGCCATTGTCATGCATGGACTTCATCAAGAATTGTGAATTATTTCGTAATTAGCATCGCAACGATCGAAATTGGAAGCCCAATGACGGACAGCAGTTGTACTCGCGCCTGAAGCCAAGAAAGAGTAACGGGCGTAAGGATGAAGTAGGCAATTGCAGCCGATGCAAATAAACCGGTCCATTCCAGTTTTAAAATGTGAATCCCGATCGAACATAACAAACCGATGTAGCCAAGCATCATTGCTCTTCCGCTTGCGAATAGGGTACCTTGGGGCAACCCTTCCGCTTGTGCGTGCCCAGAGTAGATGATGAGTAAAACACAAAATGAGAATGCAAAAGATGCGGCTATTAGAAACGGGATGTTCATAAGTTAGTTATCAAAAAATGATTAGAAGGATGCTCATGTGATCAGTACTTTTATATGCCATTGTCTGAACGTCTGAACAGCCACGTGGCGGAATTTGACCGATTTCTTAAGCAAAAACTTTTCAATGCCGCCAAATGTGCTTCTTTGAATGCCGCTTCCCAACAGTAATGATCGTTCCATCGTCACTGCTTTGTACCAGGTAGCACCGAAGGTACTCAGACATTTTCTTAACAGTATCAAGGCCAACATCGTTGGACATCACCCGAATGCACTTTGGCGTGAAATATCGTACCACCCCACCGTGACCGTCAAAGGTTTCGTCACCGTAGTCCACCAGTAAGGACGTGACTTGCTGAGGAATACCTCGCTGCTGGGTGCGGATGGTGGCATGTTGGCTATAGGTCAAGTTCATTTTGTTCTTTCTTGCTGCCCCGAAGGTGAAAGGGGCAATCGCTGTGGAGAAGTTCACCTTCACTGACAGTGACGCACCAGCTCAAAAAAGGTCAGGCTGCCAGCACCCTGACTTTTTCGCACTTCATTTCGTCTCTATGGTGAAGCACATCGCCGAACCCAACTAATCAGAATGATTTTGATCATGACCGCCCAATTTGCAGAAAAAATTCTTCTACATGGCCAGAAACGGTCTCTTTGCACAGAGCCACTGGAAAGTTTTTTCGAAATGTCAGGTCTGCAACCGGAATTTGAAGCGACAAGCACAGCCTTGTGGCGCGGATATGTTGGGACCTGGGATGTGCTCAACGAGAGGCTTTACCTGA
>CAIVSQ010000296.1 GCA_903908605.1 uncultured Anaerolineae bacterium | reverse complement strand
GGACAACAAATCACTTTGCGCATGATGACAGCTGGGCAGACTTTCGGAGGGATTGCCATGCTCAACCCCTCATCAGGTTACCCAGCAACCGCACACGTACTTGAAACCAGTACAGCCATGGCATGGGATACAAAGCAATTGCGTCTTTTGGCCGAAAAAGACAGTGCTGTATCTCTCAACACGATCGAATTAATGCATATTTACATTACTGAATTACAGGAACGACAAAAAGCATTGGTAACCGAGCGAGTAGAACAACGTATAGCACGAATTTTGCTCAAATTGGCAGCGGATTCTGGCCGAAACGTGGAAGAAGGGATATTGATAGATATGCCAATAACACGGCAAAGTATTGCTGAAATGAGCGGCACGACACTTTTTACGGTCAGTCGGACATTAAATGAATGGGAACGCAGCGGGTTGTTAGAAATTGGTCGTGAACGGGTGATCATTCGAGACCCGCATGGGTTGATACGAATATCAGATGATCTTGTGAAATAATAGCATGTGATGCAAGATCGATTTTTGGGCGGGTTTTACAAACCCGCTCTTTTATTTGCGCTGGCGCAAAGACAATCTCCTCTCAGAAGCGTATGATAGTTATGTTTCTTCCACTTGGAATTGGAACTCAAACAAGCCAAAGGAGATAAACCCCATGAAGAAAATATTCCTGCTAACCATAGTATTGATTCTGTTCGTCAATCTGGCATCCTGTGCTTCAGCATCCAGCTCAATCGCAAACACCGAGTTTATTTTGACCACCACCATGCGGAATGGAAAATTCATTTTTCTCGGTGTAGATGGAAATATTAACGGGCTCGAAAACCCCATCTTAAAAACTAAAACTGGCGAAAAAATTACAGTCATATTAATAAACAGTGGACAAGGTCAACATGATATTGTTTTTCCTGACCTGAATGTGCAAACCAGCATAGTGTCAAAAAAGGGTGAGACGACCTCGATCTCGTTTACCACGCCAGATAAAAATATCGCTCTCCGCTATTATGACTCAACCCATGAAAAACTAGGAATGCGTGGCGTGTTACTGGTTGGGGATGCAATTATTCCAGACGAAATCACTTTGTCACCAATAAACACAGTGGTATCCAATCCTCCAGGAATCACACAATACACCCTTGAAACGGCCATGAACGATGGGAAAATGGTTTATATTGGCAAAGGTGGGGATATTGAAGGCAAAGTAAACCCCAATTTGTCTGCCAACCCAGGCGACACAGTAAAAATTACATTGGTGAGTGGGGATGGCGCACTGCATAATATCAATATTGATGAATTAAATGCAAAATCCTCAGATGTGACTGGTTCAGTGAAAAGTATTGAATTGGAATTTACCGCTGATAAAGAAGGCACGTACAAATATTACTGTTCTGTTCCAGGTCACAGACAGGCCGGCATGGAAGGGAAAATCATTATTGGTTCGGGTGTATCCGCCGTAGCTGAATCGAGTAGCTCGAGCAATGTCGCAATGAACATGCCAACCACTCCTGTTGGGCCTGCGGACCCAGATGCGCAAGATATTACGCACGACCCTGCCGATATTCCGGAACCTGTTGGCAATCGTGGTCCAGAAACTGTTCAAATAGATCTGGAAACAAGAGAAATTAGCGGTCTACTTGCAGATGGAACATCCTATCGTTATTGGACATTTAATGGCACTGTACCTGGTCCAATGTTGCGCATTCGCCTGGGCGACACAGTGGAGCTTCATCTAAAGAACAACGCAAGCAGCAGCATGATCCACTCAATCGATTTACACGCAGTCACTGGGCCAGGAGGGGGCGCAGTCATGACCCAAACAAAACCCGGAAACGAAACTATGTTTACTTTCAAGGCTCTAAATCCCGGGGTATACGTTTACCACTGTGCCACTCCGATGGTTGCTGATCACATTTCCAATGGTATGTATGGGTTAATCCTGGTAGAACCGGCGGGCGGGTTGCCACCCGTTGATCATGAGTTTTACGTCATGCAGGGTGAATTGTATACAACCCAACCTTACGGCACCCCCGGTGCATTGACCTCAGATACCATCAAACTACTCGCAGAAACACCAGAGTATTTCGTCTTCAATGGAGCAGCGCTTGCCCTGGCAAGTGATAAACACGCCTTACATGCCAAGGTTGGGGATACCGTTCGTATCTTTTTCGGAGTTGGCGGACCTAACTTTACATCATCCTTCCATGTCATCGGTGAAATATTTGACCGAGTTTTTAACCAGGCTTCGCTGACATCCAATCCACTTACCGATGTACAAACAACCATGGTACCACCTGGTGGCGCTACCATGGTTGAATTCAAAGTGGAAGTACCTGGTCGCTATATCCTGGTGGATCATGCTCTTTCTCGCCTACAACGTGGCCTAGCAGGATATTTGTATGTAGTGGGTGATCCAGCGCCAGCAATTTTCGATGGAATACCAGCTGCCGGCAGCGGACATTAAATCACAATCCAAACAACAAAATCAGACCACTAATATTCGGGATTGCTGGAGCGCGATTATGCTTCAGCAATCCTGTTGCAAACTAACCGTCGGTTGCTCAATTTTCAGCCCTCGGTATTGGATAGACAATTAATAATATCTGAAGCCGGCCTTACTTTTTTTCAACTACCAGTTAACCCTGCTACCACTTATTCCTAACACCTATATGGCCTCGATTCTTCGACCTAGGGCACACATCAACAAGAACGAGATTCCCAAAAAAGAAATATTTCGGAATTTTTCTCTACAAACCGACGCAATTTAAATCCAAGATGCAAGGTGATGGCCAAACCGAATGAATTAAAACGTCACTTGCCGATATCTATACGCAGTATTCTACTTGGTAGATTTTCATTTCTAGCCCATCTAAAAAGTCCCTTTGACCCCATTTCCTCAAGGGGACAAAAAAGCTATTTGTCATCATCTAGATTCAACTTGCCATTTTTGAAGTAAACTAGATTTGCTGTCCAGCAATTAAAAACAAGTTGGAGATAATTGCTAGCTATATTACTCAAATAAAAGAGGTTAAGATGTCCGGAAAAGTACTCGTCGTTGGTAGTCTAAATATGGATCTGGTGGTAAAGACAGCCCGGCACCCAAAAATAGGCGAAACCATTCTTGGTGGGCGCTTCGCTACTTTCCCAGGCGGAAAAGGAGCCAACCAGGCTGTTGCCGCTGCCCGCCTTGGGGCAACAGTGAAAATGATAGGTAGGGTAGGAAAGGACGCGTTTGGAGATGAACTTCTCAATAACGCAAAAAAAGATGGCATTGACACCAGCCAAGTAAAATTTGATGACCAGGAAGCGACAGGTATTGCGCTCATCACCGTGGATGAGGAAGGACGGAATACAATTGTGGTCGCATCTGGTGCGAATTTTGGATTGACCTCCCAGGATGTCCACGAAGCCAGCGATTCTTTTAATGCGGCAGATGTTCTCGTGACGCAGCTCGAAAACCCCATGGAAAGTATCGAGGCATCCATCAACCTGGCCGCCAAAAATGGCATGCGGGTGGTCCTCAATCCCGCTCCCGCCCAACAGCTTGACGGTAATTTGTTATCGAAGATAGATTTCCTCATTCCTAATGAACATGAAGTTTTGCAAGTAGTTGGAGCCACCGACCTGGAGAGCGCCATTGACCAACTGTTTGAATTAGGGGTTAAAAACCTAATTATCACCATGGGCGAAAAAGGTGTCATGGCTATTACTTCTACAAACCGACTACACGTGCCCGCCTATCACGTGAAAGCAATCGATACCGTAGCCGCAGGAGACGCTTTTGTCGGCGCATTTTCGGCCGGCCTGGCCGAAGGAATGTCGACAGAGACTGCAATCCGTTTTGGCAATGCTGCTGCTGCAATTTCAGTCACAAGACCTGGAGCTCAGCCCTCGCTACCAACCAGAAGAGAAGTTGACCTATTCATTGCCAAAAACCAAAACTAATCTTGCAGAAATTAAATCCAGTGAGTGTCTATTCTCAAATTTAGCCAGCCTATATCAAAAGAGTACTCGGTTGGGTAATTTCTCCAAATAAGATTTTTTCGCAGGTCGTATGCACGACTCTTAATGATACAATAATTTAAATTCGGGCAAAATTGCGAGTAACCAAATACATTTATCCCCACTTGCTCAATTTTTGCACGTGTATTAATACCAAACAAAGGAGAAATGAAATATGAAGAAAAGTTTGTTTTATATGATGAGCTTGCTCGTAGTGGCATCCATGCTACTGACCGCATGCGGTGCTCCTGCTGCAACAGTCGCCCCTGCTGCTCCCACCGAAGCGCCTAAGTTTAAGTGCGCATTGATCACCCCCAATCCCCTTGGCGACCGCTCTTTTATTGATGCCTCAGCTCGCGGCATCGAAAAAGCCAACAAGGAATTGCCAGTGAAATGCGACATCATTGAAACCAACGGTGTTGCCGAGCATGAAACCGCTCTACGCGGCGCGATCGCCCAGAAGTATGATCTGATCCTCGGCTTGGCCCTGGATACCGAAATGTATGTCAACCTGGCCAAGGAATTCCCCGATCAAAAATTCGCATCCCCATCCGAAATTTTTCTGGATACGTTGCCTGCGAACATGATCGCTTACCAGATAGATGTACACGAATCTAGCTTCCTCGTCGGCCTGATCGTTGGGTCCCTTACCAAGACCAAGACCGTTGGTGCTGTTGTCGGTGGCGATGCCCCCGGTCTGAACCAATTCTTCTATGGTTACAAGCAAGGCGTTCTTGAAGTCTGCCCGGACTGCAAAGTACTGGTAAGCTATCTCGGTTTCGATTTCTCCAACCCGACCCTCGGTTTGGAAACCGCACTTGGTCAGTATGATCAGGGCGCTGATATCATCTACCAGGTTGCTGGCCGTTCTGGTGAAGGCGTTCTTGAAGCTGCCGCCCAGCGCAAACTCTTCGCAATCGGTGTTGATTCCAACCAGGATGACATTCAACCCGGGTTCGTGATTGTCTCCATGTTGAAAAAAGTGGAATCTACAACTTTTGATCCGATCAAACTGGTTGTGGACGGCACCTTTGCCGGTGGTTTCCAGAAGCGTGGTCTCAAGGAAGGTTTCGCCGGTCTCTCCTGGGACGAAGGTTCTAAAACTTTTGAAACCAAGGGTCCCGCAGACATGACTTCCAAACTGCCTGACATCAAGAAGTTAGTCGAAGATTACCGCGCGAAAATCGTCAGCGGCGAGTACAAGGTCTGTGACGCATTCGTAGCCGATTCACCCGCCTGTGTTACCCTGCTCGCCAAGTAAAAATTAATACCAAGTATGAAATAGACCCCGGGGTTCTCAATAGGACCCCGGGGTCTATATAAAAAAAGGATATGCCCATGACATTAGCAGTCGAAATGAAAGGCATGACCAGGTTTTTTAACTCGACCGGGGTACGCGCAAACGACCATGTTGATTTTTCGGTTGAAAGCGGTGAAGTCCACGCCCTGGTAGGCGAAAACGGTGCCGGAAAAACCACATTAATGAACATTCTCTATGGCCTGGTCAAACCAGACTCGGGAGAAATTTTTATTGATTCTCAAAAAGTTCAAATCAACAATCCGGACGATGCAATAAAAAATGGCATTGGTATGGTGCACCAGCACTTTAAGCTGGTGTCATCTTTTACAGTTGCGCAGAACATCTTACTTGGTATAGAACCCAGCCAGGCGGGGTTCTTAAACAATAAAAAAGAAAATGAAAGAGTTCTGGAACTTTCCCAAAAATACAACCTGCCTGTAGATCCGGCCGCAAAAATCCGCGATTTGCCAGTAGGAATGCAGCAACGAGTTGAAATCCTCAAGGTGCTGGAACGAAAAGCAAAAATCCTGATTCTGGATGAACCTACCGCCGTGTTAACGCCGCAGGAAGTTAGCGAGTTGATCACCGTAATCCACGGACTATCGAAACAGGGCTATACCATCATTTTTATTACGCACAAATTGGTGGAAGTCATGGCAGTTGCCGACCGAGTAAGTGTCATGCGCGGTGGGAAGATGGTTGGCACGAAAAATATCTCCGAAACCAGTATTCCAGAATTAGCCAGCATGATGGTCGGCCGTGAAGTCTTGTTGAAAGCCAATAAATCAGAATATATCGCTGACGAGGTTGTCCTAGAGGCAAAAAATGTCAGCGTTGCAGATGCCAATGGTCTGGCGGCAGTGTCACGCGTATCATTCAAAGTTCACAAAGGTGAGATTGTTGCCATCGCCGGCGTAAGCGGCAATGGGCAAAGCGAGTTAGTGGAAGCGATTTCGGGCATGTCGAGCCTGGACGGTGGTGAAATCATCTTTAAGAACAAACCTGTCGGTCACACCTCAGTTCGAGAGAGACGCGATATGGGTATGGCACACATACCAGAAGATCGCATGGTGGTAGGCCTCAACCTGCAGACAACCTTGGACGAAAACTTGATTGTTTCTCGTTACAGCCATTCGGCATTCAGCCGTTACGGTTTCTTATTAATGAAAACAATCAATGAATTTGCCGGACAAGTCGTTAAATCATTCTCAATAGCAGCCGCACGACCAGGCGAAGGCATTTCGATGCTTTCCGGCGGCAATCTTCAGAAAGTGGTGGTAGGACGGGAATTATCTGGAAACCCGTCCTTTGTAATTGCCAATCAACCCACCCGAGGCCTGGACGTGGGTAGCATTGAATTTGTTCACAAAACTTTAATTGAAGAACGTGACAAAGGTGCTGGCATTCTATTGGTATCTGCAGAACTTGAAGAAGTGATGGCTCTAGCCGACCGCATCCTGGTCCTTTTCCGAGGAAAAATCCAGGGAGAGTTAAAAGCCTCCACTGCCAACGAAGAAGAAATTGGCATTTTGATGGCTGGCGGCACACTCGAAAATTTGCATAAACAGGCCAGCAAGTCGGAGGTGGAGGCATGAAAAGTGAACGCT
>CAIVSQ010000295.1 GCA_903908605.1 uncultured Anaerolineae bacterium | reverse complement strand
GCGGCTTGGGCGGCTGATCCATTATCGCCAGATCGCCGCAGCGCTTCCCCCGCCGCGCAGCGGCAGGGGGTCACCGCAAGTGAATTTTTTCGCGATGACTTTCCGCGAAAAAATTCACTAAAAATATATTTATGGTTCGCGCGCGGGCCGTTGGAACATCTCTATCAAAACCATGTTACGCGCGCGGCCAGAACCCTCGAACTAATTTAACCGAAAAGACAAGCAAAAAAATGACAGTCACACACAAAACACTTTCGCGGCATGGCATGCCGATTAAATGGCAGGTGATCATCCCGATCAGCCTGGCATTGACATTCCTGGTCTTCACCAGCTTTTTCTTCCCATTCAGGGGAAAAATACAATTCGATGGCGATGAAGGCATCAACCTGATGCGCTCAATGCTGGTGGTGATGGGCAAACCGCTCTACACCGAAATCTCCAGCGACCAGCCGCCACTATTCACCCACCTGCTGGCCTTGCTGCTGCGCGTGACCGGCTTCGAAGTCTCGCCTGCGCGCATGCTGGTGATCCTGTTTGCCAGCCTGCTGGTGTGGGCCTGCAGCCAGATGCTGATGATCACGCACGGCTGGCGCGCATCAATGCTGTTCCTGCCGCTGATCATCATGGCACCGCGCTTTTTGGTGTTAAGCGTCTCGGTCATGATCGGCCTGCCAGCCATCAGCCTGGCGGCGGTAGCGCTGCTTGGCTTGCTGCTCTGGCAGCGCGATCAACGCCAGATCTGGCTGGTACTCTCCGGGCTGGCCATGGCCCTCTCGCTGCTGATCAAGCTCTTCACGGTCTTTATGGCCCCGCTGATCCTGGCCGGCATCCTGTTGACGATTTACCTGCGCGAGCGGCGTTTCACCTGGCCGTTGCTGCGCCCGGCACTGGCCTGGTCGATCAGCTTTGGCGGGCTGGGGTTGGTACTGGGTCTGGCGCTGGTCGGACCGCAAAACATCCCGCAGATCATCCTGCCGCATTTGCTGGCCCCGGCCCAGGCCGGTTTTAGAGGCGCGAACTTCGCCATCAACACCCACCTGCAGCCGGCCCTGCCGCTGCTGCTGCTGGGCGCCTTTGGCGCGCTGCTGGCCCTGCTGCGCCGGCAGTGGCTGGCCCTTTACCCGCTCGGCTGGGCCGTGCTGGCCTACATCCTGCTGCTGTGGCACGCCCCCGTTTTTTATCACCACCAACTGCTGATCACCGTCCCGGCCGCCATGTTGGCAGCCATTGGGATCGACCAAGGCCTGGGCATGTTGGTCAGCGCAATCGGCCGGTGGAGCTTACCACGGCCCTTCGCACGCCTGGCGAGTGGGCTGCTGACAGTGCTGCTGCTGGGTGTGCTGATTAACAGCGCCATACCCACCCTGCAGTCCGAGCTGGTCGATAGCACCCAGACAGATTCCTTCGCCTTGCGCGGCACGGCTGGCAAACTTAAGGTGCTCAACCTGATGGCAGATTACGCCGACAGGACGCGCTGGATCCTGACCGATATGCCCATGTACGCCTTCCTGGTGCGCCGCCTGGTGCCGCCGCTGCTGGCCACCTTCTCTGAGAAGCGCTTGCTGACCGACAGCATCACCGCCGAGGAAGTGCTCGCCACCCTGCGGGCATACAACCCGGAGCAGGTCATGCTGGCGCGCTTCAATCTGCCGCTGTTGGATGAGTACCTGGCCCTTAATTACAGCCTGGTGGCATCACCCGAGTTCTTCCGGCTATATATTCGTAAAGACCTGTTGATCCTGGCGCAATGATGCTGTTCTGAATCAAAACGAGGCTGCCTGGTGGGCGGCCTCGTTTTGATTCAACACCGGTTGCGCTTACAGGGACCAGGTCGGGCTGAAGCAGAAATGATCGACCCTGCCAGGAAAATTCAACCGGCAAGCACCAGCATCAGAGCGGCAGCCTGGGCCGAGCCATAAAACAAACCCGGCCAACAAACAAGCTGCGTAATTTTTATATTCACCAGACGGAAGCACGCCAAACCGGGTACCCTTATCACCAAAACTGGCTACACGAATTCTAATGAGGCGCACCCGGCAGCGCTCAGCCCATCCCTACGGGTAAAAATCGTCGGCCCAGTAGGTCATATTGCCTGTCAACGGGCTGGTAAGGATGACCGCTATTTCGTAGACCGAGAGGGGTTGCAAATCCAGCTTGCTGGTAAAGTCGTAGGAATAGAGCGACTGGGCATTGGATTGCGGGCGGCCAACATAGTGTACCCAGGTCTGTAATGCGGAGACTTGCACATCGAACCAGCGGTTGGCAGGCGCGCTCCCGCTGACCACGTCGGTTGTATAGTTAATCGCGGCACTCAGCGTGGGCAGCGTCCAGGCGGGCAGCCCGGTGCCGGTGACGATATCTCCGCTTGCTAAAACGATCGGGTTGCCAAGGGCATCCAACAGATTGTTGGTAAAGCTGCCATCGTTGCCAAATTTCCCGGCGGCGGTATGGGTCACGCCGGCATGCGTAATCGATAGGCTGGCTGCCTGGCGTGGAATACCAAAGACAGTACACTGACCATAGCTCAAAAAACAATAGATAACCGGCGCAACAAAGCGGGTATGAAAATAAAAATTGGCCGAAAGCGTGACCGTGATTTCAAATTCATCGCCGCCCACAAATGGCGAAGCACCAAAATCCTTGGACCAATCCCCCGCGCCCGAGACCGTCCCAGTAAGCGTTTGGCTGCTGTACCCGCCGAGTGCGTCCTGGGCCTTGTGGGACCATTTAATCGAATAGGCCTTGCTGGCCGGGGCTTTACCACTTACGACGGAATTCGCCTTGTTAATCGCGGTGAAGGTGAGGGTGGGCGTGGTGGCGGTATAGGTGCCGAGTAATAGATTTGCCGGTGTGTAAACCTTGGCGGTGATCTTGTTGCCAGGCACCACATAGGTTGAATTAAGACAGACAACACCACCACCGCTGGCATCCATCTTGTTTTCACCCACCCCTACGCTGTTACCGATCGAATCTTTAACATAGATCAGTACGCGCGAGTTGGCGCCGGCATTAAACACCCCGACACACTGCGAATATAAGCCAAAGGTAAAATGGGGAGTACCCGCAGCGATCACATCGCCACTGCCCTGCACCCCGGGCTGGACCGGCTGCAGCCTGGCGATGGCCTCATGCTGATCTGCATACACCGGCAAGCGCCCGCGCAGCAGGCTTTCCGGCAGGCTGCCGGTGTACTCGATACTCAACAAACCAACAAAATAATCGACCTGGTAACGCGCAACAATGCCCGCCTTTTTAGCGCTCAGCAGCTCGGGCAGCACCTGGCCAAGCATCAGGCGCACCTGGTATTCCAGCGGCTGATTGGGGTCAGGCTGCGGAACCAGTACAACCCAGCCCACCCGTCCGCCCTGGGCCTGAGCAGGGGTGCTGATTAAAGCAAACAAAAAAACAACGATTAACATGATCCTGGTAAGTTTCATCATACATCCCTCCGCTGTGTTGAGTGTTCGATTGCCAAATGAAAACTGGCAATATGCATAATTATACCCAAACCAGACTGAGAATTTAGTTTACATCTATGAAAAGTTGCGGCATTTTTACCAGCATGACTGCAAAACAACAGGCTGCCGCAAGCCTCAACCTGCCCGGGGAATGAGCCATAGATCAAAACGGCCTTGCATTTCTGTAAAAACTTCTAAACAACTTATGAACACCCTTATTGCATAATAGCATTAAATCAATTTGGGTTTATTGACTGGCTTGCAAGCGCACAATACCCCACACCACACTACGCAAGAAAGCGGAGAACCTATGAGCAAAACAATGAAAATCTTCTTACTGATCCTGGCGGCGGTCTTCCTTTTCGCCGCGGTGGGCGCCCTGCCCGCCAATGCCCGAACCAGCAGCAACGTCAACGACCAGAGCAGTTACAGCGTTGCCGCCGATAGTAAAACCGTCCTGCGGGCCACCCCCACCAGGAAAGCGCCCCCCACACCCCGGCCTTCCCCCACCCGCAAGCCCACCATCGTGCCACCCACCAGGCTCCCAACCGCCACCAAAATAGTGCCGCCGACCAGGATGCCAACGGCGACCAGGATCGTGCCGCCGACCAAAGTGGTTGTGCCTTCCCCTACCGCGGGCGCGGGCTCGTTCACCATGGCGCAGACCCTCTCGGATGGCGCTCAGCTCACCACGCTGGCTTTTGACGGGCTGGCCTTTCTCACCGGCAACCCTGGCTCCGATTCGTTCTTCCCGCCAGGCAAGGTGGCCGATTTCTGGGGCTTCCAGTACCTGCGCGATAACGACCCGAGCGGGATGGGACACAACACCGACTTCCTGACCCGCGCCTCGCTGAATATGTTCAGCATCCTGGACGCCAGCCAGAACGCTCAGCTGATCACGCTCGCCAAGGGCCAGGTGACCGCCATCAACGACTACGGCTACAAGCGCTTCGTGCTGATGAGCGCCTTCCGACGCCAGCTTAGCGGCAGCCTGCCGAGCGGCACCACCGGGTTGAGCCAGAGCGCCGTCAAGAGCTTCTCGGCGGACCTGTACCAGCTGGATGGCGAAATCAGCTACCAGCGCGCGCTGGTGATGGGCAGCATCCTCAGCAACCTGAACACGGCTCAGAAGACCTACCTGGCCGGCATGGTCGGCAAGGGCATGACCAGCTGGCCAGTGGTGGCCGAACCCGACGAGCTGCGCGGCCTGAGCCACGACGAAAAAGTGGCCGTGATGACCTACGCTGGCGATCTGTTCAGCTGGTACGCCGGCTCGCTCGAAGCGGATGTCTACTTCTGCCCCGAACGACAGGGCACCTACTTCGGCTCGTTCTACATGAAGGACGCACCCGCGGTCGGTAACCCGGGTTACAGCATCGGCACCAACATCACTGCCGATTATGGCAACGCCTTCATCAAAACGCTCAGCGCCAGCCAGGCACCCACCATTACCAACCTGGTCACGACGCAAAAAGCCTCGCTGCTCGGCATCGTGGATGTGCGTACGGCCATCTCAACCGAGCTGCGCAAAGCCATGAGCGGCGTCACGCCCGACCAGGCCACCGTCCTGGCCCTGATGCGCACCTACGGCGAGCTGGATGGCGAGATCATCTACCAGTACGCGACCGCCTTCAGCACGGTCAACAGCTCGCTGACCAGCGCCCAATCCGCCAGCCTGACGGCCATGCGCCAGACCCTGCTCGGCAGCCTGTCACTGCCCTCCAGCGCCTACCTGTACGCCACACCCATCACCTACCCGACCGTTCAGGACACGGCCTTCCTGTTCAAATAAACAATTCCAGCAACCATGGGACCGGGCAAATTTGCCCGGTCCTTTTTTTTGCCTGCGGACCTGGCGCCAATTTCATCCACTGCACTGACAGCATGGGCGGTCTGCGATAAAATCAAGCATTACCCTGTAGGCCAAAAACTGACCCGTCGGATTGGATGATCGCATGGAATTAATTCTTAAAATTACGCTCCTTTTTATTGGCCTGACGCTGGTGGTGCGCACGTTTTTATCGGCACTCTCCACCTTTGTGCTGCCCCGCGCTGCCCGCAGCCGGCTGAACCGCTTTGTCTTTGGCTTGCTGCACCGCATCTTTGGATTTTTCCTGCGCTTTACCAACAGCTACGAGGAGCGTGATGCGCTGATGGCCTATTACGCCCCGCTTGGCCTGATGCTGCTGGTGCCGGTCTGGTATGTGCTGATTGCGCTGGGCTATGCCTGTATGTACCAGGCCCTGGGGGTGCCAGGCTGGCAGGCCGATTTGCGCCTGAGCGGCTCTTCACTGCTGACGCTTGGCACGTCTTCGTCCGAGGTTTTGTGGGTGAGCCTGCTGAATTACTCCGAGGCGCTGCTCGGGTTGGTGCTGGTGGCGCTGCTGATCGCTTACCTGCCGACCATGTATTCGGCTTTTTCACGGCGCGAACAGGCCGTCAACCTGCTGGAGGTTCGCGCCGGCAACCCACCCACCGCGGTCGGGATGATCGAGCGCTTCCACCGCATCCACGGGCTGGAGAGCCTGGGCAACTACTGGCCGGTCTGGGAGGCCTGGTTTTCAGATGTGGAGGAAAGCCACACCGTGCTGACGGCGCTGGTCTTCTTCCGCTCACCGCGTCCGCAAAATTCGTGGGTGGTGGCGGCCGGGGCGGTG
This sequence comes from uncultured Anaerolineae bacterium, assembly GCA_903908605.1. Classification (GTDB taxonomy): domain Bacteria; phylum Chloroflexota; class Anaerolineae; order Anaerolineales; family Villigracilaceae; genus UBA5195. The sequence continues at coordinate 10,291 of CAIVSQ010000295.1, read as the reverse complement.
ATGGATGCCGCCGCGCTGACCCTGGCGGCGGTGGATATGCCCAAATCGGCCTCGGCCCAGCTCAGCATCCGGGCCGGCTTCCTGGCGCTGCGCCGCATCTGCGATGCCTTCGACATCCCCTACCCGGCCGATCCGGTCTTCCCCAGCACGCCCATCAGCGTTACGCGTGCCGAATTTGACGCGGCGCTCGCCAGCCTGGCCACCACCGGCGTACCGCTCAAAGCCGACCACGAACAAGCCTGGCTGGATTTCGCCGGCTGGCGCGTCAACTACGACGCCGTGCTGCTGGCCCTATGCGCCCTAACCATGCCCCCCAGCGCCCCCTGGTCCAGCGACCGTGCCAAAAAACCACGCCTGACGGCCCTCTTCCTCACCCGCAAGCGCGGGTGAGGGGGAGAAGGGGTTTGATAGGCGATCCATTTCAGAATCACAATCAACACAGCCGACAGGCAGGATAACTTCCAGCCAGGGAGCTGGCCTGATAATCCAGCACTCCGCTCTTATTGGATCATCAATTCAATCAGTTTCTGGTAAACAACATCGACTTGGGCTTTTGGGTTTTCAGGTTCAATAAAATCATGCTCAAGCTTTAGATACGCTGGAAATTCGTAGGTTGTGACTGCAGAATGGTGCCTGCGCCAATCGCGCAGGATGGCTGCGATGAGACCATTATTTACGCCAGGATCATGCGCGTTGGTCACCACCAACAGCCTGGACGCACATGGCGCTTGCCGCCGCGCTGCGGAGCGAACTGCCATGCCCAATAGCAATGTCTGCGCCAGCGCGTGGGTAGAAAAACGCGGGTAAGCATGCCGAATTGCGCCAGCCTGCTTGTGGAGAGGATCCCACCAAATAAATACATTCGGCAGGAGTGACAGCAGATGGACGAAGACAGCCGTCATTTGAGCTGGAATCTGCTTTAGCCCAAAGGCAGGAGCCAGCAGGGTGGCACAATTCACATCTTTGCGATACTGGGCTGCGTAAGCAGCAATAAGACCGCCCCCGGAAATTCCGGCAATATCCACTTTCCTCCCCAAACCCTGGGTAATATCCACAACTGCATCGGCAAATCGCACCAGGTCCATGGCGCGAAGCCTGGCTTGCTGGTCTGTCATGCTGTCTGCCAGTCCATGGTAGGGCAATGGTGCAATCAATACGTTGTAGCCCAGGTCGTAGAAGCGCTGCCCCAATGCAAGAAATTGCTTTGGGCAATTGGTGTAGCCATGCACCAAAATGATGGCTCGTTCCATCTTTTTTTCGTGGCTCAAGAGGTAAAGCCGGCAGACCTGCTTCATATCCAAAGGTTCTTGCGCGCGCAAGAAGACGATCCGCTGCAAGGCTTCCTCATAGCTGAGCGCTGGCATCGATATGGATGGCAGTATCGCCAGCTTGTGAATCCGGCGGAATAATAAACCCAGCCCAATGATCAACCCCAAGAACAAACATATCATCCAACCAGGGTTGCTCGTTAACATATCAAGACTCCTCGACGTGCCTGCGTGGATGGATCACCATGCACCTGCCGGGGTGGCGAGTAGAGACCACCCCGGCAGGCTGGGATTTCAATCTTTTTAGGGCAGTTCCCATAGCCAACCATGATTGAAAGAGCAGGTGGTTTTTCCAGATTCTTGATGAACGTACCAGGCCAGGTAGCCTTCATGATCCAATTGATTGGCCGTGGCAGAGCCCAGGCGTTTTCCATTGGCGAACAAGGTAATCTGGTCGCCATTGACCACCAGGTAATAAGTATTGGTCGCACCAGGTTTGACGTCGATTATTTTGGTAAATTGGGTATTTCCAGTGAGATTGGCCGTGAAATCGCCATCTTTGTAGTATTCTATTTGCCAAGCTGGCGCACCAGAGAGACGCACAAGGAATATACTAAAAAAGGAGGATTTATTAAGCGGGAATGTGTCAGCCCGGAAGGCAATCCCGCAGCCGGCCAGGCCGCTCGTCGAATTCCAGGTGATATCCGTTTTCAGGATGAAGTTTTTATATCCAATGGCGCTGTTTACTGGATGAAAATCTTGGGCATAGTATTCTGTGACAGTCAAGCTTTCGATCTCGGAGCTGACCCAGGCCAGCCTGCCTTCGGAAGGCAGTTCCATTTTTTCCAGCTCGGACTTGATCATGGCAGAAAGTGCTGCCTCAGTCACCTGGGCAACCGCAGTACGGGTAGCCTTGACATCGGGGGTTGCCGTTGGCAATGGTGTAGGTGTTCGAGTTACAGTCGGCGATGGGGTGACGGTTGGCGCAACTGTGGGAACGGGAGTGGAGGTTGGCGGCACTGGCGAGGCAGTGGCAGATGGAGGTATGCTTTTCAACGGATTTGTAGCCAGTGCGCAAGCGCTCAGACAGAAAAAGCATAAAATGATCAAACAGGGACGAACAAGTTTTGTACACATGGTTTCTCCTTTTGGTTGAATGAAGTGGTCCTGTTTTCAGTCTAGCAACAAATAAACGCCAAAAACTGCCATTCACCCGGATAAGAAAAGGATTAAACCGCCAAAAACGAACTACCGGGAGGGAACTCCAAGTTTCGAGATGTTGCGCATGAGAAAATCCATTTATTGCGGCTTTGCTTCTTCCTCGATCAACTGGCGCGTTAAACTGCGTATTGCCGAACGCCTGGTACGATTGAATGTCCCCTCGGAAATATATAACCGATCCATGATTTCGCGGTTGGGCAAGCAGTTCACATAAGCATCACGCAGGATGATATAAGGGTACCATTCGCGCCGCGGCACACCGGAGATGCTATTTTCTTTTTCGTTGCCCGGTGGACGCAGCCACTCCAATGCCTGGCACAATACAGTATGAACTGCCTTGCCAGTTTCAATATGGCTTGCTTCCTTTCCATTTCTTTTCTGCACCAGCGCAGTCTCTGCCAGTGGCAATTCAGCCAGTCGGGAATAATCATACAAGCTGCGCAGTCCCAGTTCTGCGTCTCGGCTGGAAATAATTTCCAGCGATATGCCAGGCGATCCCAATGCAGGCGGGAATATTTGGCGAAAAAGTTCTGGAGGGGCACTGTTCTGCAAGATTACAGGGCTCAACCAACCGCCCAGGTAATCGCTAAATTCCTGCAGACCACCCAGCTCCACGGGTGAATATCCCAGGCCATGTTCGGCAGCACCCAAAACTAAAGCGCCCACCTGCTGGTCGCCCAGGTAAATCGGGATGAGCAAAGCGGCGTTCAAGAAAGGTTGTGGGAGCTGTCCAGGCTGCAGGAGCTTATATTCATCTGCCAACAAAAGATAAGCGGGCAGCGTCACCCGGGGTTCTCGCCAACGGTAGGCTGCCGCCTGCTCGGCATTTCCATCTCGCTGCACCAGCAGCACGGCAAAACTGGCCTGGATTGGTTGGCACACATTTTCCAATAGATGGGCAAGGCTTTTCAATAAATCGGTATTCTCCAGGCTATCCAGGCTGTGCAGCCGAGCACGCAGCATTTGTTTTTCGTTTTTAAAATAGGTAAAGTCAATGCTCTGGCGAGCTGCATCCACCAGTGAATGAGAAATCACCGCCGCAATACCTACCAACACAAAGATGAAACCAGGGAAAGGGTATAGCCTGCTCAGCCCCCAAGTGATTGCCAGGTATGCGAGCACTGCGAAAAAATTGGTACGCGCAAAGTGAAGCAGGTCTTTCATAAATATCCGGTTTTCCATTAGCGCACTATAGCGCGCCACCCCAATACCGGTAACCAAAACACCCGACCCAATCAGCAGGGCAACCAGGAACATCGGCACCGGGATCTTTAGGTAAGCCGCCACCAGCCCCACCGGTGCAGTCAGCCCGGCGAGGATCGTCGCCGCAGACAAGATGATCAACTGGCGGCGGGGCAGGTAGCGTGGTTCATTTCGCCCTGCCATGACCAGGTTGAAAAGGCTAAAGCTGCAAAACAAGACCAGCATACCCAGCGCCAGCCCGTAAACCGGGCCAGCTTGCAGGACATTTAAAAATAAGGGATCTCCAATAATGTTGTTGTAATTTTCCGGCAGGAGCGATTGAACAGCAATAGCCGCCAGGCAAAGACCATAGCCAGCAACCAGGGCTAAACGCTGCCAGGTTTTCAACGGTTCCGAGCGGATCAACAATGTTGCATGAAGCCAAAACATTGGCGAGAGAGTTGAACTCCAGCCTTGCAACCAGGCAGCCGGGTCTTGTTCCAATATGCCTTTTGGCCAAAAAAGAAACAAAACCCCCAGCCAATGGGGTACCGGAGGAGGGGACATTGACAGCAACATGTTGAGAAACAATCCCCCCATCGACCAATTCGTTAATGCCGCCAGCCAGGCTTCAGGCCGGTGCGCATTCCGAGTCACCAAATATATCCCCAGGCTGATTGCGATCAGCAGGGCACTAAGCTCAACGAAAAACGAAATATAGAATAACATATTGCCCCAATCTCCTGAAGTTTGCGTTAAATCGGCTGCATTTAACAAAATTTCAGAATCAATTTTCCACCTGACAGCCTAACAGCCGCCCCTACTACTTCATTCCCGATAAAACCTGAACAGCGTGATAAGACCGATACAATGCGAGAGACAAAAAAGTTGTTTGAAAACCCGGTTAACTGGATGTGCCAGTCAAATACGGGCTGCCTACTTCACCAATGCAATCCTGGAGCAAGTGGTTGCAATGCTGCGAAATAATGAATATTATGAATTTATAGGGTCGAAAGAGAGACATTCGGTTAATATATTTTATAACATTAATATCATTCGCGTGATCGATGCAGTTCGCTTTTTTCCTAAGCCTGGCATACATCGCTGGATTGAATGTCTTCAGCAAGACGACATAACCCATTTCACCGCCGGCCGCCTGCGCTGGCGTGATGAATAGTCCAAACAAAAAAACCGTAATTAATAAGACACGTGCAATTTTCATAAGATTATCCTCCACTCGGGAATATGAAATAGTGATGAATGTGCCAATGGGGTCTTCTTGCGCTTGAATAATATTTTGCCAAATACCCACCTAATGCCGGAGATCACCCGGGGCAATGCGCTATAGCCTTGCATCCCCAAAAAATAGTCATCTCGACAACAAATAACAACTCAAACCGATCCAAGACCTGGACGCGGTTAATTCATTCTCAACTGAATATAGCCAAACAATAAGAACGCAGATGATATAACAGAGCAAACAATCAAATCACAGCGATCTACTGTTAATTTTCCCGTGCTGTGAGCGCCTGGGCTGCGGATCATTTTTTCTACCGCAGCCAGTTTAATATTATAAATCGTACTCAGTCCATGGATTGCAAGCAACAACCAATTTTATTTCGTTTATCTGAAAGCACTGGCCCTTAACGTGTTTAGCGCTTTCCCTTTTTCATGCTACATTCACACCGCTCGCATGCCAATTTTGCATCTTCTGATTGGCATTGTTGGTAAAGAAACCGAAGCAGGGGCAGATCGCTGTATTTCCAGCTGCGGGTAATTAAACCAAAGTTGAAAATCTAGCCCCATAACAGTTTGGGATTAACGAAAGGAACATATTTGTCCTGCGAATCAACTATTCTTTTGTTGAAGTGTCGGGTCGCCATCGTTCCACTAATGATAATAATTAGATGGATTGCATACTTGACTTTTACCCGAAAAACAAATAATGTATAGTTATACGATATATATAAGGAGCACTAATGGAAGCACAAGATTATTTGCCTCTTACCGAAACTTCATTTTTCATACTTCTTGTTCTTGCAACAACCCCCAAACACGGTTATAGCATCATCAAGGACGTGGAGTTAATGAGCACGGGCAGAGTCGTATTGGCCGCTGGCACCTCATATTCAGCGCTCCGGCGTATACTGGAGGATGGCTGGATCGAGCGGTTGTAGGACGAAAATTCAAACCAGAAAGCCGGGAACGGAAACTCTATATGCTCAGTGACCGACCTTGGCCGTCAGGTTTTTCAGCCTGAAACCAAACGCCTGCAAAGTATGGTTCACCTCACCAGAGCACGCCTGAACGAAAGGGAGTGAAGATTGACAATTCCGAGTGGCATATTCGAAGCTTGGTCCTGCGCTTTATTGAGTTATTGCTGAAGCTCTACCCACCCAGGTTTCGTCATGAGTTTTAGTCCGAAATTCAGGAGGTTATTCTGAGCCGATTGCATAGCGCGGAACAGATAGGGCAGTGGCATTCCGCTGTTGTTCATGAAATTGCAGGGCTCGTGCCTTCTATCATCCAAGAGCGCTGGCACGATCTCAGATTTCGAAAGGAGACGATGATGATTATCGCGAATAAAAAGCCCGGCTGGTTCTTTTACTTCGGATGGGTTGCACTGAATGCCAGCGCTGTCATAACGGCATGGTATATCACCTTTGCAATCATGGACCGGGTTGTAGGAGAAGATGATTCCCTGATCTTGGAGCTGTTATTCCCAATCATAGGCTTATTGACAGGTATCCTCCAGTACATTCTGCTTCGTCGCTATTTGCCACACATGGGTGGGTGGATTGCCGCGACATTTCTGGGTTGGTTGATGCCTTTTGTCATTCTTTTTATCTTAAGCAAGCTCTTGATCCCTGGCAGCAGTACGGTCAGGATCGTGCTCGTAATGATGGTTCTCGGCACGACGGTCGCATTACCGCAATGGTGGTTATTGCGGAAACGGGTACAGCACGCGTGGTGGTGGTTTCTCGTCTTTGGCCTCGCCTGGGGGATGGTTGGATTGTATGATCTTTTGACTCTATCTGATCTTTTTCCGGTTTTATTAGGTTTTGCGATTATTCCCGCCATTGCCACAAGCATTGCCTGCTGGCTGCTTCTAGATCGGCTACCGAATCACGAATTATCGAGCCGCACATCAAGCCGATGAGGATGCAATAATATCCTGGCAACCAGAGCCTTGCATTTTTGTCGCAAAACAACCCTTGCAGCGGACTGGGCTACTTAGTCCGCCAAAATTAGATGGTCAATGGATGGTACGATGGTTGGGAAGGAGACAAAGTCCCATCTTCTATCTCGAGAGTACAATGCTCCGGCATTTCCTGCGCTTGTCCCGGCTCACGCTCGCCGTCGCCTTGCCCTACGTCTGGCTCATCTCGATCGGCACGCGTACGGTTCGTTCCGGTTTGCGCCATCAGATTGACCGCAAGGAGCGCCGGGATTTGAGTATCTTTCAAATTGGTCTACGCTTTAATGAAAGGTGCCTCACCAATGATCGGCTTATTCGACTTCCCTTATGCACCTCTAGTGAGGAGACTGTCAGGTGGCTAGCTGAAAATCGGTGCCTATATTTTATTAGCAGGCGTGGCAATTTGGCGGGGATGAATTTCACGGTCCAGGCGACCGCCCAGTGCAATCTCATTCACCCAGCGGCACCAACCCCCTTTTTTGCATGCATATATTCTCTTATTGGGCCAGATCGTGACCTGGCTGCCGGGCTGCCAGCCAAGTGGCCTTCGATGGCGCCCAGGCAAGAAACAGCCCGCCCACCACCAGCACGGATCCAACCACACTCAGCGAAAGATGAAACGCGTCGCCATAGTTGATCCCATTCCAGGTGTGGGTGGGGGCCATCATAAACTGGATCACAAGAGTGAATATACCAACAACCATTGCCGCTGTGCCACCAGCCAGGGGGCCGGCTGGCTTGCCGCGCGAATAGTCGACGCCTTGCCAGATGGCCGGGATGCGGAAGAGCAGGAAAATGACCAGGGTCAGGACGGTGGTGTAGACGACCGCATCGACGGGCATGGATTTACCGCGCAGCGCGCGCGACACCAGGATGTGAATGACGCCGACCACCACCCCGGCCACCAGCGAATAGATCGTATCGCGATAAGCCGTTGGCGTACCCCTGACAAGCAAGACCGTGGCACGGATGCCTGCAATCCCAATCGCAACTCCGGTCAGGACAAACAGGATATACAACCACTGAAAGCTGGCCAGCGGTGCCATCGTATCCCATTTTGTTGGGAAGAGCGCTGCGCAGCTGGTTCCTGCGCCACCCAAAAGAGTAAAACCTGCCGTGAGTGCCATGAATACAATGCCGATGAACCGAAGTGCTTTAGCAAAGAAGCTGTTATGAGACATTTTTTCCTCTGTTTGAAATTTGGACTCGGGCTGACCACCAACCTGCATGGTGAATATTCATTTTTTTTGGCAGCTTTGCGGCTTTGCCTGATTTTTTTTGCACGCAAAGACGCAAAGGGCGCAAAGAAGAGCTTTTTTGGTTTTTTTGCGACTTGGCGTGAAAAATTTTTTAGCACGCTAGGACACAAATGGCACGAAGAAGGGCTTTTGTTTTTTTGCAGCTTTGCGGCTTTGCCTGATTTTTTTTTGCACGCGAAGACGCAAAGGGCACGAAGAAGGGCTTTTTATTTTTTTGCCCCTTTGCGGCTTGGCGTGAAAATCGTTTTTGGGGCACGCAAAGGCGCGGAGGACGCAAAGAAGAGCTTTTGTTTTTTTTGCCCCTATGCGGTTTGGCGTGAAATGTTTTTAGCACGCCATGGCACAGAGAAGGGCTTTCATTCGCATCTTTGTACAGAATATCACAAATGAGCTCGCATGTAATTGACTTTTGTCAAGTGAGGAGCAGGGTTTAATCGGGTAAATATGGGCTGGACAATAGTGAGGCATCCGATGGATACCATTGGAAAATTAGCTGGAAGGCGTGTTAAATAAATCAACTTCCGGTCATAAAAACCGAAAGTTGATTATCTCCACGCGTGAAGGTCAATTAGTTTAACAGCTGCGGCTCTATTTGGGCCAGGCGGGCCAGCTCGGCGGGTTTGGTGATGAAGATTGCCGCGCGGCTGGATTTGATCAGCCCCTGCAGTTTGAAGGTGTTTAATGAGCGGCTGATGGCCTCAGGCACACAGGCTATTCGGCTGGCCATCTCGGTGATGGAATGTTCGTGGCGGTTGATGGGCTGCTGGCCGTATTTACTCAAATCTAACAGCAGTTTGGCCGCCCGCGCCAACACCGACCGAAACGAGACATCCTCGTAACGCGTCAACATTTCTCGATTGCGTGCTGCCAAAATGCGCAGCAACCCCAAGCCCATCTCAGGGTAGCGTTTTAGCAGTCCTTGGAAAGAATCATGGTTGATTTGCCACAACAGACAATCGCGCACAGCTATGGCAGTCACCGGGTTAAGACCCCCGTCCAGCACGGCCACTTCGTTAATCAACATCACCGGCGTAACGACCGCCATGATATTGACCTGGCCCTCAGGACCCGTTTTGCAGACGTGCACCTGGCCCTGCACCAGTACATACATACCCGCGCTTGGATCCGCTTCAAAGAAAATAGTCTCCCCAGCCAGGAAATGTCGGACCTGCCCACCCGCAACGATGGCGCGCAAATCCACCTCTGCGAAATGAGCAAAATAATGGAAGGAACGGAGGGTTTCAACCAGTAAATTTAAATCATCCATGTCATCATTATAAGGCCAGTGAAGGGAGATAAGAAAAAATGGCAAACCCGCTGCGGAGAAGCCGGATCTTCACAGCCTGCCGGGCGTTCTCGGTGATGGACTTTATCACCATCTCACCCCTCCGCCCTGGGTCTCATAAAATGAACGCTCAGTCCGGGTTTCGCATTTCTCGCAGCATGTATTTAATGATCGCCCAGCCGGTGGGGATGGCTTTAAAATGGGTTTCGCCTGCCAGGCGGGCCGATTCGCGGGTTGGGAATTCAATCATCTTCAGGCGTTTTTTGTAGGCCTTGCTCACCATTTCAATATCAATCCACATGCCCACGGGAGATGGGGCAATTTGGCGAAAGCTCTTTACCGTCATGCCCCTGAAACCATGCAAGACGTCCCAGATTATCGGCCCACTCTTGCGGAAAAATAGCGCGCTTAGAAGGGCCAGGCCGGTCACAAACAGCTTGCGATATTTGATCAGTTTGTGATCTTCTTCATTTTGCGCGCCACGGATGTTTCGGCTGGCGATCACCAGGTCATAACCCTGGTTGAAAAAGCCCTCAAATTTTTCCAGATCCGCCACCGGCACACTGCCCTTGGGATGAAAAAATACCAACGCGTCTGTCTGGCATTTTTCAAAGGCATAGACACAGGCGGCATTCAGGCCTTTGCGTGGCTGCTGATAAACGGGGATGCCCATATCGGTTAAATATTCAATCGTGCCGTCGGTGCTATCCGCATCGATGGCATAAATATCATCGAATAATTCTCTTTTTATCTGGGGTATATCGTTTTTACACCCAATCAATTCGTTTCTTGTCAGTAAGCACAGGGTAAGTTTCACATTGCCTTTATTTCTGCAGCAGGTCTACGGCCAGGTTAATTCCCTTTTCGAGGGCAACAT
>CAIVSQ010000294.1 GCA_903908605.1 uncultured Anaerolineae bacterium | reverse complement strand
GGCCCCTTTACTGTCATCGCGAGCTGCCGCACTTGTACTCCGAGGTAGGCCCTGGCTATTGTAGGGCGGCAGCGTGGCGATCTGCTCTTCGCACTGAATCACTTTGCATCGCCCACGGGCAGTATGCCAGTTATGACCGACGAGCAGATCGCCACACCCGCGAGGTTCAAGAGCGCGGGTTCGCGATGACAGGTAAGCAGTATGCCAGTTATGACCAACGAGCAGATCGCCACACCCGCGAATTTCAAGAGCGCGGGTTTGCGCATGGCCCCTTTACTGTCATCGCGAGCTGCCGCACTTGTACTCCGAGGTAGGCCCTGGCTATTGTAGGGCGGCAGCGTGGCGATCTGCTCTTCGCACTGAATCACTTTGCATCGCCCACGGGCGGTATGCCAGCGATGACCGACGAGCAGATCGCCACACCCGCGAGGTTCAAGAGCGCGGGTTCGCGATGACAGATGAACTTTTGCGCGGCCGCTCAATATTTGCTCCATAGGGTGCGAGATTACTTCACGCGCACCCTATAGCTTGAAAATCTTGTGATCGGCGGGAAACTCGGCCTGGGCGCGGGTGGTGAAGAGGTCGCGGATGTTGTCGTCCATGGTCAGGTAGAGGATTTGCCAGCCGGCGTGGGCGGCTTCCATGATGCTGTTGACCAACGATTCACGCCGAAGCCAGTCAGAATGCTGGAAGGCGTCATCCAGCACCAGGAACATGCTGCGACCCTGGAAACAGTGTGCCGAAATGCCCAGCCGCAGGGCCAGCAGCACCTGCTCCTGGGTGGCGGTGCTCAGGTCCGCGAAGGAATACTCGGCAAATGGGTCGCCGACTTTGAAGAGCCCGCCATCATATTCAACGCGCTCGTAATGGCTGGTCATTTTCTTCAGATAGTGGGTGACCTCGCTCGACTGCAGCGAGGTCAGGATGCGGGCCTCTTCCTGCTTGAACAGCTCATCTAGCACGCGGTTGACCACCATGCTGCCGAGCAGCTGCGCGGTTTCATCCTGGTATTTCTGTACCAACTTGCGGCGCTTCTCAGACAACGCGTCGACCAGCTTCTCCCAGGCAATTGAAGGATCGGAGCGGGTTTCAGCGGCCAGTTTGGAGCGCAGACTGTTCAGGCGCTCCTCCTCGCGCCGGCGATCATCGACCAGCTGCTGGATCTTTTTCTCGAGCTGCTGGCTGCGTTGTTCATTGTAGGTAATCTCGGCCGGTTGTGAGCGGTAGCTGGCTGCATCCACCTGCAGGGCGGCCAGGCGCATTTTGGTCTCCACCAGCGTGTTGCGGGTCTGCTGCCCGCGCAGGCTGATCGATTGCAGCTCATCCCGCCAGGCTTCGGCAGACAGGCGCTGCCCACTCAGCGCAAATAGCTGGTCCGAAAGGCTCTGCTCCAGGCGTTCCAACTCGCTTTTCAGGCTGTTGACCTGCTCGGCGATGGTATTGGCGGCGATGTTGGCTTCATTTTGCTCATCGTGCAGCTTGCGCAGGCTGGCAATGTCGCTCAGTTTTTTGCCAAACTTGCGCTCGAATTCAGCGCTGATGTTGGTCAGCTCACTTTCCTGGGTGGCGCGGCTGCCGCGTTTTTGCAGCTGGCGGATGTGGGCATAGCCCAGCCCGGCCCCAATCAGCACCAGCCCGACGGCCGGCAGCGCTTGCTTCATTAAGATCAACGCGACCGCTGCCACCAGCAGCAGGCCAGCCAGCACCAGCAGCCAGGCTTTTACCTGGGTCGGGCTGGTTTCACCGCTTAACAGCTTCTGGTATTCCTCCAGGGCGGCTTTTAGCCAGCTCAGCTCGGCGCAGTTGGCGCGGTTGCTCTCGAGCGTCTCAGACAGGCGCGCCAGCGTAGCAGCCTTCAGGCGGTGCTCGTCCAGCTCGGCTGCCGCGCGCTGCAGTGACTCGGCCGGGATGCTGGCACAGGCCGCCTCCAGCTGCTGGATCTGTTGGGCGAGCGTGTAAGCCAGGTGCAGCTTGGCCTGCTTTTCCTGCTCCAGCGCGGTTTCGTGCTCCTTCAGGTCGGATTGCATTCGGGCCAGCTGACCGGTGGCGTAATCGCGGTTGACCTGGGCCAGCAAATCGTCGAGCGCTTTGAGCTCGGCCCGGTTGTTGTGAAAATCCTTGACCTGCCCCTGGCGATTGCCCAGGATGCTGCCGCCTTCCAGGCTGGCTTTCTGATTGCTGACCGGGATACGGTCGCGGATGCTGCGGATCAGGGTGCTGTTGGAGAGGTATTCCTCCAGGATGGAGTGGTCAATGCCCACCTGCGGGTCGTTGACCATGCTGAGCTCGCCGGCCCGCACCACAAGCAGGCGGCTGATGTTATCGGGCAGGGTCGCATCCTCGCCGCGCAGGTAATCTTCCAGCTTCTTCTTGTTGGTGGGTGCAAAGGAGGTGCTGGCATCCTCCAGCCCGCGCATGGTGATCCGGCCGGTGGCGCCCAGGCGGCGCATGCCGGGGTAAATGGCCTGCTTGAAGAGCGATTGGATCAGGAATTCCACCAGGTGGGTCTTGCCGCTTTCGTTGCGGCCGTAGACCAGGTTGACCCGCGCCAGGTTCCACTGCAGGCTGCTGATCGGTCCGAGGTTTTTGGCGCTGATTTCGTCGATGTGGATGCTCATGGGTTATCTCCCGTAGACCAGTTTGACGGCAGCCAGCAATATCTGGTCCCGGTCGGGTTCATCGGCCTCGAGCGGCCAATCGAGGCTGGCCAGGCTTTCCTTGACCTGGTTGAGGATCTGCCCGCGGCGGTTATCGGTGGTGATGGCCACCCCGTCCAGGTCGGGCTCTTTTTCGAGTGTGTAGCCTGCCAGGGTTTCGCGGACCACCTGGCTGATGCTGTTTTTGTCGAAGGCGTAGCCGGTCAGCCTGACGCGCAGGCGGGCCTTTTCCTTTTCGGCAGAGGTCAGACTCCACGAGGCGATCCAATTCTCCAGCAGGCTGCGCACGGCGGCCTGTTCGTTATCGAGCGGGAAGATGGTGAAGGTGCGGTTATAAAACAGGTAGCGGGTATCGACCGGCAGGCTTTCGAGCGTGTTGGCGTGGGTGTCGTAGACCAGGAAGCGCCGCCGGCCGGTTTCGGTGTTATCCATCCCGCAGGGTGAGCCGGCGTAGCAGACCTGGCCGTTGTCGTAGGGGGCGTGGATGTGGCCGAGGAAGACCCGCCGCGGTTTGCATGCATCCAGGTCGCGCTGGGTGAGCGGCATGTACCAGCCGCCCTCGTACAGGTTGGGGTTCTTGGCGTTGCCCATCCAATCCCCGTGACCAAACAGGATCCAGCGGTCGGGCAGCAGCTTCTCGGCGTGTTTGGCGATCACCTCGCCCATGCTCTGACCAGCCAGGTAAGGCACCATCAGCAGGACAGGCTCATCATTGCCCGGTTGCAGAACCGAAGGTGCTGCATAGATGTGGATGTTGGCGGCACTGAAACCGGCCTGGCTGAGGTTGGGGTCGTGGTTGCCGGGGATGACCAGCACGGCGATATCACGATTTTCGGGCTGGCGGCAGATGGCCTCAAACTCGGCGTAGTTGTTGAACTGCGCGTCGAACAGGTCACCGGCGATCACCAGGGTTCGGATCCCTAGCGTGTTGACCTGGCTGAAGATATTTTCAAGCGCTTCGAAGCGCTCGGGATGATCCTGGCGCGAGCGCAGGTGTAGATCGGATGTGATGGCGATTTTCATGCTGTGAGCCTTTCGTAAATATCCCGGTAGAGTGATTCCAGCATTGGTCGTTCGCCAGCTGGTCAGGGTCAATTATACCCAGTGTGGGGTGATAGATTGGCAATTGTATGCAGGTGAGTAAGAAGTTGTTTTGGGTTGAACCTGCCGGAGCTGGCGAGGGTTTTATGCCTGGCGTGGGGTGCCGGCATCTGGAAGAATCTGCGCAAGCCGGAACTGGCTGGCCCAGGCGACCTCAAGCTGGCTGCACCTGCCTGAAAAATAATCCAGGCGCCTTGGCTGGGGCAGCAGCATGAACAGCACGTTGGAGCTGGTGAAGCTGAATAAGCCGGGCAGCGCCAGCCGAGAAAGCAGCTGGCTGGCCAGGCGCTCCGTAAACACGTCGCGCCGGATGCGTGGAAAATGCTGGTAAAACAGCACCGATTTGCCGGACTGGTAGGTCCGTTCCAGCTCGTCCCAGGCCAGGAACTTGCTGAAATTTTTTCCACCCGCCCGCACCGACTTGACCTCCAGCCCGTTATCCGGGTCGAAGAAGACCAGTTCACTGCCGGCACTGAGGGCCTCGAAGCGATCGAAATACTGGCGGCGGGCGGTTAGCCCATCCTCGAGCAAGTCGGCGAAGTAGCATGCCGCCGGCAGCAGCTGGTGATCGACAGCCCAGGCGACCGAGCGGGTGCCGGGCCCTGACAGGCAGGCGGCCAGGCTGTCGAAGAGCGGCGGGTCACAGTCACGCCAGCGTTCAGGCTGCCCGAGATAGCGGGTAAAGCGACCGTCGCTGCGCGTATCACTGCCGGTCAGCATCCAACAGACCGCTGTGCGGATCTCGCCCAGCCCGCTCAGGGTGCGCAGCAGGCCGAATTTGCGGTAGTCGTTGATGTCAGCAAAGTATTGGTTTTTCATGCCTTATAATTTTTCAGGCTCTGGGTGGCCAGAGATGCGTGTAGTCAGTTTTGTGGGCGAATTTGGGTGCCCTAATGCTTGTCCTTTGTGGCAGGCGGCAGGTGACTTTGGTGGAAAGATGGTAATCTCACCTTATCCTTATGCAAGCCGAATAGGTTGAAGGGATTCATTCCGTTCGCGGTTTTCATCCTCTACTTGCAGGGCCAGCTTGAGAGCGCCGATCTCAACCAAATAGGTGCCGGAATTGAGGTCGCGGATGAGCTCGGTGTTTGCTTCGAGCCCGAGGGCCTTGGCGATGGTGTTGAATTGGGCTTTGAGCTGCAGAAAATTGTTCGATTCCCATTTTTTGGTGGAGTAGTTCCGGAGATAATATTTTCGCGTCATAGTGGTTCTCCATGGCTGGGTGAGATTGTTGCAAGGTTGGGCAGTTATTTCTTCCTGGCTTGTCTTTTTGCCAGGTAATAAATGATGACCGCAACCAACAGGATTTTCGGTACACAAATCAATACTTCAGGGACGCCAATTCTCATTGCTACTCTCCTGGCCTGATCGGATTTACCTTGATTTATATCCCTTTCGGTTGGGGTTTTGTGCATACTTAGCCGCTATTGGGCAGCAATTAGGTAAGAAGTGAGCAAAGCACCTGTGATGGTAAACAGGTTCTTGCAGGTGTGTTGAATAACATAAAGTGTACCGCATGGCAGTGCAGCCATCGTGCACCGGGCGGAATTGGCTGGCGATTGTTGATCAGTTATTTTGGTAGTGATTCCAACCTGAGAGCGG
Source organism: uncultured Anaerolineae bacterium (assembly GCA_903908605.1). Classification (GTDB taxonomy): domain Bacteria; phylum Chloroflexota; class Anaerolineae; order Anaerolineales; family Villigracilaceae; genus UBA5195. The sequence goes on along the minus strand of CAIVSQ010000294.1, from coordinate 7,951 downwards.
GATTTAAGCGGCGTGGCGCGAACCATTATTTTGATTTCCGGATAGAATCAAATAGCAAGCAGGAAATACATTTTCACTGGCAAAATATATTCTCTACGAAATTAATGGAGCGTAACCATGGCAACAATACGTGAAGGCAATAAACCAGTTCTGTTGGTTGTGGATGTGCAGGTGGGTGTCATGCGCTCGGCCTGGGATGCTGAGCGGGTCATTAACAACATTGTCGCAGCCGTTGAAAAGGCTCGGCGCCAGGGTGTGCCGGTGGTGTGGGTGCAGCATTCAGACACCGAACTCATCGAAGGCAGCCCTGATTGGCAGCTGGTGCCGCAATTATCCCCCGCCGATGGAGAGGTGCGCATCTACAAGCAGTTCAATTCGTCTTTTGAGCAGACCGAGCTGGATGAGACCTTTGCCCGCTTTGGCGCCACACACGTGGTCCTGGCAGGCGCGGCGACCAACTGGTGCATCCGCGCCACGGCCTACAGCGCCCTGGACCGCGGCTACGACCTGACCCTGCTCAAGGATGCGCATACCACCGAGAGCATCGACCTTGAAGATGGCTCAACCATCGAAGCCGCCAACATCATCCTGGAGTTGAATATCGCCATGAAGTGGCTGAGCTACCCGGGCCGCAGCAATCGTATCTCAACTTCTCGGGAGGTCGAATTTATCTCGTGAGGTGAATTCTGCTTGCTTCGGCTTGCCTGTGAACGCCCGTCAACCCTTCAACAGTTTTCCGAGCAGTTCGCGGGCGGCTTGCAGGCCGCTGAGACCTGCCTGGCTGAAGCCCAGGTTGAATTGTTCACTGTACAGGTCTGGTTCCAGGTGGGCTTTGAGGTCCTGTTCCCATGCCTGTCTTTCCGTGCTGTCGAACTGGCTCTTGGAGCCCAGGTCGCTGTAGACGCGTTCAGAGATGCCGAACACCAGGGCGGCGGCGGGCCAGTCTTCGCGCAGCATCAGGGCGCGTGAGGTGTTGCCGAGCAGGCCGGGTACGTTGTGCGGCAGCTGCAGGTCAATCAGCAGGCCGGTGGCGCGGTAGAAAGACTCCAGGCTGGATTGCAGTTGCCCGTCGAGAGCCTGCACCAGGCCGAGGTTGGTCAGTGAGCTGGTGATGCCCAGCCGGTCACCGGTTGATTCCTTGAGGGCCAGGCTGCGCTGGTAGGCATGGACGGCTTGTTGGTAGTGCCCCTGTTTGCGCAGGATGACGCCCAGGTTGTTCAGCCCGGCTGCCACGCGCACCCATTCCTGGTTGCTTTCCATGATGGCGATCGATTCCTCCATCATGGCCTGGATGCGGGCGTACTCATCGGAGCCTTTCGAGATCAGTACGTTGGCCAGGTGCATCAGCCCGTTGGCCAGGAAGCTGCTGTTGCCGGCCTGGCGGGCATCCTCGATCAGGAAGTTAATCTCAAGCTCGGCTTTTTCATACAGGTGTCGGCGCGCGTAGATCACCGCCAGGGCGCGGCGATTGTTCATGATGTGCAGGTGGTCCTGAACCTGGTTGGCCAGCAGCAGGCCCTCCTCAAACAGCGCCTGGGCTGAATCCAGCTCGCCAAAGGAGTTGGCGAGATTGCCCCGCCCAAACATGGCCGCCACGCGGATGCGTGGGTCACTGGGAACCGCCAGCACGCGGTCCAACAGGCTGCTTCCGAGCCAGATGTTGCCGCTCAGTATCCAGTACTGGGCCAGGCCGGCGGCCATTTGGTTGGCCAGGTCGTTCCGGTGGGTGTCGAGGGCCAGACCGAGGGCGCGTTCGAGATTGTCTTTTTCCTGGTTGAGCAGGGCGGCGATTTCGGCAAAGGCGGCCGTGTTGATACGTGGCGCCTGGGACTTGACCAGCTCATCATAATAGCGGATGTACCCGGCCTGGATGTCCTTCTCCTGGCCGGTTTTTACTTCCTGGTAGAAGTAGTCCTTGATGTAGTCGTGGGCATTGCTGCGCTGGCTTCCGGCAGGCTGGACCAGGTGCTGTTTGTGCAGAAGTGCCAGTGTCTTGTGAAACTCGCTCGCTTCCATTTTTAGGCAGGCTTGCAGTGCTTCGGGTGTGCCACCGCCCGGGAAGTAGGCGAGTGCCTTGAGCAGGTTGACCTCGGATGGCGATAGGCGCGCGTGCAGCCAGCGCAGGCAGATCTGCAGGCGTTGGGCCAGGCTAAGCTGGTGGGCATTGCGCAGTTCAGCGGTCAGGCTGGAGTGTACGTCTTCAATACCGGTCAGCAGCGATTGACCGGCCAACAGTTCAATGCCGAGCGGGATGCCGGCCATCTGGTGACATAAATCGGCCAGCAATGGGGCTGTCTGGTTGCTGATAGAGAAGCCGGGTTGAGCACTTTCGAGCAGGTCCAGGTACAGGCGGTTGGCTTCCAATTGTGAGAGCGGCAGAATGCTGATTTCACTCTGACGTTCGGGGTTGGCGGAGACGAATTGGGTCAGCCCCAGCCGGTACGATTTGGCATGCTGAACGCCGAAATGTTCGCGGCTGGTGACGATGAGGGTGATGCCGGGGCAGTTGGCCAGCATGGCGGCGGCAAAGGATTCGCCCGTCTCGTGCTGGTGCTCGGCGGCATCCAGGATAATGACGGCCCGGCAGGTGCGCAGCTGATCGAGCAGCTGGGTTTCGAGCGGCAGTTCGTTTTTGAGGGTCAACTGCAGCTGCTGCGCTACCAGGGTCAGGATGGCATAGGGTGATTGGCTGGCTGGGACAGGAATGAGGAAGACCGGCAGGAGCAGCCTGTGCAGGATGTGTTTGCCGGCCTGGATGGCCAGGGTGGTTTTGCCGCTGCCGCCCGGGGCCACAATCGTAATCAGCCGGCGCTCACGGCTGCGGACGGTTTCGATGATCTCGGCCAGTTCCTTCTCGCGCCCGGTAAAATGGATGTCGTTTTCAAAGTGCAGGTTGGTCGTGACCGGCAGGCCGTTTTGTTTTAGCTCATCAAAGAAGCGCGTGGTCTGGTCTTCGGGGTAACGACCGGGCTTGCTGTAGAACTGCTGGTATTGATTAATCGCCTCCACTTTGTGCCCGCCCGACCAGAGTGACCAGGCCCAACGCCTTACCAGGCTATCGTGTTGATCCTCAAAGAGCTGCGCGGCTCGCTCGCAGACCGCCGCAGCGGCTTCAAAACGACCAGTGGCGAGCATTGTATCAATCAGGCCCTGAGCCAGGCGCAGAATTCGGCCCTGGTACTCGGCGCGCTTGCTTTCCAATAATTCCACCAGCAGCTCAGAATCGGGTTCCTGGTCGGCCAAAAGGCTGCCCTGGCAGCTGTTGAGCAGTGCCTGGGCTTGGGCCGCGCAGCTTTCACACAGTATGGCCTGGGGGCGGTGGTGGCCAGCGATGACGCTCATGCCCTGGTTAATTTCGCCCAAATCACTTGACCAATCGCTCGAATCAAGCAGGCTGACTTCGTCGCGCCCGGATTCGATCAAATCCGGGTTGAGCCCGGCATGGGAGAGATCTTGCTTGAGGCGGTAGATGGCCTGGCGTAGGTTATGGCGGGCATCGCTGATGTCTTCATCGGGCCAAAAAAGTGAGGCCAGCTTTTCCTTGCCAACTTTTTGGCCGAGAAGCAGCAAGACAGGCAAGATCAGGCGGGATTTCTCCGAACTGATCTTAACGTGTTTCTGTGCGGCGAGAATCTCAAGCGTGCCAAAAGCGTTGATGCGAAGTGGGGTGGTCATGTCAGTGCTGCCCTCCAGGTATTTCCCAAAAAATTGTGTAATTGCTTACCCGGTTTGTGACGCTGCGTTGACGCTAACCGGCTAGACTCCACCCTGGAGATCTACTGCGTGCCGGTTTGCCAGCCCGGTAAAGCGCCGGTTGCGATGATGAGCGCCAATAGTTTAATCGCAATAAATGCAAAAGTCAATTTCGAAAACGAGATCAATTTGGTTTGTTTCCATAAGCGGCACTGAAGACCCGGTTGGCGGGTGCAGGCGCAGCAAGGAGGATGAAGATGGATTTTGGAGAGAATTGGGAACTGATGCCGCCAACGTTTGCGGAGCTGCAGATGGCGGAGAATTATGTCAAGCGCGCGCTGATGGCGGCATTTTTGTCGGGTGCACCTCAGCGCCTGTTTAGTTATGTGGTGCCATACCATTACCCGGCCTGCCGGCACACCCTGATGGCCCATCCCAATGGCTCGATCAGCGTGGTCAGCCAGGTTGTTGAGGATGACGATCTGCAAGGGCTGTAAAAAAAAACGAAAAGGATCACGAAGCCCCCCGGCATCATGATCCTTTTTTTAACCTGTGCTGCCCGTTACACTAGCGACCGAAGCCCATCACATAAACGGGTTCCAGCCTGGGCACCCCCGCCGTCCCCCCCAGTTGACCGGCATAATTGCTACCCCAGCACATCACGCCACCGATCGCGTTGATTGCGCAGCTAAAACCATCCCTGGCAGCGACCCCCTGCAACCCGCTGGTCATCCCGCTGACCGGCATCGGTACCCCACGATCGATGCTGGTACCGTCGCCCACCTGTCCGGCCCAGTTCCAACCCCAGCATTTGACCGCCCCGCTGCTGGTCACCACACAGTTATGCTGGTTGCCCGCTGCAAAACTGGAGATGTCGCCTGAAAAACCCTGTACCTGCACGGGCGTGGCCCGATTGGGAGCATTCGTCCCATCGGCCAGGGCACCGTAGGCATTATTGCCCCAACACCAGGCCTGCCCGCTGTTAGTAAGGGCGCAGACATGCGCATAACCAGCGGAGATGGCCGCAAGTGAGCCGATCAAGCCGCTGATCTGGACCGGAAGGCTGCTGTGCCCGCCAGGTGCGCCGCCCAGGGTGTTATATGAGTTTGATCCCCAGCATTTCACCTGGTTGCTGCTGGTCAGTGCGCAGGTGAAATTGCTGCCCGCCGTGATGGAGATCACGCCTTCCAGACCGGTGACTTTTTGGGGGACCAGGCTGTTGGTGGTGCTGCCCGTGCCCAATTGCCCAAGCTGGTTGGCCCCCCAACACTTGACCAGTCCAGCCTGGGTCAGTGCGCAGGTGTGCCCTTTGCCGGCTGCTATGGCACGGACGCCGCTGCCCAGCCCACTAACGTTGACAGGGGCTGCCCGGTTGCTGGTAGAGCCATCGCCCAGCTGGCCCTTGTTGTTGTAGCCCCAGCATTTAACGCCACCACTGCGGGTGACGGCGCAGGTGTGATTGGTGCCTGCGCTCACCTGCAGCACGCCACTCTCCAGCCCTTTTACACTGATGGGGGTCAGGCGGGCGGAAAAGACGCCGGCACCGATCTGCCCAAAGGTGTTATCTCCCCAGCATTTTAGCCCGCCGGCCAGGGTCAGGGCGCAGGCATGGTTGCTGCCCAGGCTGACCTGCGAGGCAGCTGCAACCGGGTTGGCCTGGGTAAAGACCGTCCAGCTATCGCTGCTGCCGTAACCGCTGCTGCCAAAGGCATTAATGGCTGCCACACTGAAGCGATATTGCCCGTTGGGCAGGTTAACATTGGCCTTGACCTGGCAGACTAGCGGAGTGCCAGCACAGGCTGAAGTAGCAACGGCCAGATTCTTAATATAAAAACGCGCATACCCCAGGTTGTAGACCGAGAGCAGGTAATGGTGTACGTCAGTTGATCCAACCCACTTGAAGACCGGCCGCGTGGCAACGGTGGTGCTGAGTGGGGCAATGATAACGGGCCGGGCGGGAGCACTGCCCGCCCAGGCGATCTCGAGCGGGAATACGCTGGCCAGGAGAGCCACCAACACAACCAGCACGAGAACGGTTTTCGATACACTGCCATTTGTTTGCTGAACTTTTCTCATTTTTCCCATTCCTTTCGATGTGTCTCTCAGAAGCCAGATTTGACCTTACGCAGCTGATGATACCCAGCCATCGTCAACGAAACGTCAAAACCAGCGGGCAGGCGGGGGGTTTGCGTTTTTGTCAGGTGCGGGACAAAAGAACAGGCAGTGGCTGTCCGCACTGTTGCGCGAGCGCCACTGCCTGGTAAGGCAGGTGGAAATTTACCGGTAGCTGTTAGTGAGCTAGCGTCCGGATGACGTAGTTGCTATCCAGCATCAGCAATTTTGCTGCGCGTGGCTGGATGGCTTTGCCGGTTTGGGCCTGGATGGAATTCTGGAAGGCTTGCAGGGTGTTGACGGCAGTGTGCAGGTTGCCGCGTTTTTGGGCGGCCAGGGCGGCTTTGAGTTTGAAGGAGAGAGCCTGGCAGATGCCCGGCTTGCTGATCAGGCCTTCCTTGCACAAACGGGTGACCGTCTTTTGCAGGCCCTCGATGGTGGCAATCAGCGTAATCTCCTGGCTGGCAGTACTGGTATTGCCGGCCTTGTCTTCGGCCGTTACGCCGATGGTGTATTTACCAAGCGGCAACCAGAAGAGGTCGACTGCCTGGCCATTTACTACCACCGTGTTGTTAAACTTGGCCAGCACACTTGCCACACCAGAGGTGGCATCGGTCACGTCAAACAGGACCGTCAATGGATCTGCGCGGGTGTAGCTGGTTTTCTCCTGCTTGATGGTGATGGTGGGCGGAGTCATGTCAATGTTGATGGCTATGGTTTTGGCAACTTCGCTGTTGCCTTCCGCATCCACCGAGAAATAGGTGAGCTGGTGAGCCCCCTCGGTGGAGATGGTAAAGGGAGCGGTGTAGATCTGCGGTTGGCCGCCATCCAGGCTGTATTTGGTGGTCAGCGCGCCGGGTGAGTAGGATCCGGTGAAATAGGTGCTGGCGCTGAGAGTAACGGTCACCGGTTGGCGGTACCAGCCATTCTTGCCATCTGGCGTGGCTGGCGAGAGGGTGGCAGTGGTCATTGGTTTCCACATGGCCCAGGTCTCTTTCCATTTGGTGACCGAGTGCCTGGCCTGGTCTTCGGTTCCGCCCGCCGGGAAGTTGAAGTAGGTTAAAGGTGTCCAAATCAGGCGCGGGGGGCTGAGAGGGTTGGGGAATCCGTTGCGCATCAGGAAAATCTCGTTCGGGTAGAGCGAAACCTCGAGAACCATCTGGGCAATTGAGCGAAATTGGTAGGTCTCCCAGCCAGAGTTTAGTTCAGCGAGCGATAGATCCGGGGCGCCGGTCATATCCTTGTAGGCGAACAGAATCGCATCGGTTGGCAAGTACCAATCAATGGTATAGCCGATGAAAACCAGGTATTTTTTAGCGATATTGAGGGCGTCGACTGCTGCCTCAATATCCTTGTGATCCCACTGGTCGAGCTGGATATCGGCTGGTTCGGCTGGTTGCGCAACCGGTATATATTCATAGTGAAAGGCATCGTCGGCGGCCTGATGGGCAATAACGCCATACAGGAAGGCAAATGTTTTCAGTTCGTTGACATCGTCGTAAGGGGGGGTGAAGTTTTGCTTGATGTACTTGATGTAGCCATCAACGAACCCGGGCCAGTGGGCCATCTCAGCGAGGGTATCAAATTTGTCGTCCTCAATCAAATTGTAGGCCATGCCCCAATCTGGGAAGATGGAGCCTGATTCGACTGCGCCTGGGTAGGTTGTCAGCAGGTTGCGCAGCCCGGGTGAGAAGGCACCGTAATTGCCGCCCATCGCCAGCCTGACAACTTCGTTGTGGGTAAATGGACCGCTGGCCTGGGCCGGAGCCGGGGCTGCTCCCAGGGCTGTCCCTGCGATCAGCAGGCACATCAGCAAGCGGATAAGGGAAAATGACCATCGTCTTCTATTCGTACGCATGTTCATGAGTATGCTCCTTGTTGAAATATCGCTTGGATTGTTTTGGGTGGATGTGTTGAATACTTTCAATAAAATAATGGAAATATTGAAATGTCGCGAACACGTTTTGCCAAATTGCTCCTTTCCCTGTCCGGCAGAATGATATTAATAAATGGCCCTGGCAAAAAAATAGCGAAACCGTTTATTGTCGGTTTCGCTATTTGCTCGCTGTATTCCTGGCTGCAAATTTCACAGGCTAGCGACCAGATGCAGGCATACAGGTCAGTGCGTGTCGATTTGTTTGCGTTT
>CAIVSQ010000293.1 GCA_903908605.1 uncultured Anaerolineae bacterium | reverse complement strand
CGTTTTTTCGATGCGGTTGGTTGTTCGAGGAATAATCATGTTGATTGCGAGTTGCACAAATGAATGGCGACAGGCTCACCCGGGAGCCATGATTGGCTTTTTGGAAATTTCGCAGGTGGAGAACAAAAAAACTGCTCCGGCATTGGACGAGTATAAACGTGTGCTGGAAGCTGATTTGCGTAATCGCTATGCTGGGTTTACGCGTCAGGATTTTTTGTCGCTACCGGTAATGATGGCTTATCAGAAGTATTATAAGCGCTTTGGAAAAACATATCAGGTTTTACAACAGCTTGAATCGATCGTACTCAAGGGGAAGAATTTTCCCAGTGTTTCCCCACTTGTTGATGCTAACTTCATGGCTGAGGTGGATACGCTCGTGTTGGCGGCCGGTCATGATGTGCAACAATTGCAAGGTCCGGTGTGTATAGATATTGCCCGTGAGGGCGATCAATTCATACAAATGGGTGGTGCTGAAAAATCCATTCCACCTGGTGATATGATCATGCGCGATGTTCGCGGAGTCAGTTGCTCAATTTTGTATGGACAAGACCATCTATCGCCGATTTCTCCGTCGACTTCTCATGTTCTTTATGCTATTTATGCACCTTATGGGGTTTCAGCGTTGAATGTGAACGTACATATGGAGAAAATCAAGGAAAATATATCAAGATTTTCCAACTCAATGGTTGTGAAGCAGCAGGAATTGTTGATTTCTTGAGTAATTTATCAAATACGGTGGTTATCTTTCTCATGGTTTGAATATTAAAGTCGATAAAGCAATTTCTGCCTCTGAATAATAAATTTTTCCCATTACAACCAATGGAATTTGACTCTCGAGTGTACATGTGGTAACATCCGGGCACAATTCTATAGCCCCAATACGGCACTCTTATCCAGAGAGGCGGAGGGACCGGCCCATTGATGCCTCGACAACCGGTTACAAAATTCGTTATTTTTCGGTTAATCAGATTTGATTTCAAAATAATCAACTGCCAAACTCGATAATAATTGAATGTGACGCGGTGCCAATTCCGACAGAGAATATTCTGGGAGATGAGAGGGCAGCCGAGCCCCCGTGCGAAATGCCCTTTCAGTTGAACCGGAGAGGGCATTCTTATTTTAAGGAGACAAACCAAATGAGCAGTACCTTTATGAGTTCCCCAAAGTTACTTTTTACGTCTGAATCTGTGACCGAAGGTCACCCAGACAAACTCTGCGATCAGGTATCTGATGCTGTTTTGGATGCATGCCTGGAGCAGGATCCTTATTCCCGTGTTGCTTGCGAAACCGCCACAAAGACGGGTTTTGTGGCGGTTCTGGGTGAGATTACCACGAATGCTTTTGTCAATTTTGATGATCTTGTACGCAAGGTTGTTAAGGAAATTGGCTATGATAGCAGCGATAAAGGCTTTGATGGCAGCACATGCGCTGTGCTTTCTGCGATTGCCAGCCAAAGCGCGGATATTGCACTGGGTGTGGATCATGCCATGGAAGATAAGTCAGGCGAGATGACCGACAAGGATATTGAGCATGTCGGCGCTGGTGACCAGGGTATGATGTTTGGGTTTGCATGCAATGAAACAGCGACCCTGATGCCCATGCCAATTTACCTTGCTCATAAACTTGCCCGCCGACTGAGCGAGCTTCGCAAAGATGGTACGCTTCCCTGGTTGCGACCGGACGGCAAGAGCCAGGTGACAATTGAATATGCTTATGGCAAGCCGAAGCGTATTGACACCGTTTTGATCTCCACCCAGCATGCTCCTGAAGTTTCTCAGGCAGAAATTGTCGAAGCCATCACCCGGCTTGTCATTATGCCTACTCTTCCCCAAGAGATGGTGGATGATCAGATGCACATTTACGTAAACCCCACTGGTCGTTTTGTTATTGGCGGCCCAATGGGCGACGCTGGTGTTACCGGACGAAAAATTATTGTCGACACGTACGGTGGTATGGGCCGGCATGGTGGTGGGGCTTTCTCTGGCAAAGATCCGACGAAAGTGGATCGCTCGGCAGCATACGCAGCGCGCTGGGTCGCCAAGAACGTGGTTGCCGCTGGTTTGGCTGACCGCTGCGAAATCCAGGTGGCTTATGCCATTGGTGTTGCCCACCCGCTCTCTGTGAACGTGGAAACCTTTGGCACTGGTAAAGTGTCGGATAGCCAGATCGTCGAACTGATTGGTCGTTTCTTTGATTTGCGCCCAGGTGCAATCATTCGTGATCTGGATTTGCGCCGCCCGATTTATCGCAAGACTGCTGCTTATGGGCACTTTGGACGTGATGATGTTCAGTTCCCATGGGAAAACACAGAAAAGGCTGCCGCTCTCAGGCAAGCTGCTGGTCTGTAATTTTAAAACAATAATTAAAAATGCCCACGTTTTTTCGCGTGGGCATTTTTAATTATTCAAGAGGGCAGGTTAGCGGGGTAACCAGGCGAGGATTTTCTGGATCATGGTATCCCAGTAAGCCCAGTTATGCTCACCGGGACCTTCCTCGTAGGTAAGATCGAGCGGCAAGGATTGAACATAATCACGAAACCGGATGTTATCTGCGTAAAGAAAATCCTCAGTCCCGCAGCATTGATACAACCTGGGCTTTTCTTTGCTTTTTGACACTTTGTTTGCTAGGGTGAAGAGGTCGTGCTGGCTGCCGGGAACTTTGCTTAAATTGCCAAATATATTGCGCATTTCTGTCAGCCAGATTTCGTCTTGTGGTTCGCCATGTCCCTGCACCACCTCGCGAATATCTACTGCGCCAGATAGGCTTGCTGCGCAGGCGTATTGTTCGGGGTGGGCTAGAGCCAACTTAAAAGCCCCATAACCACCCATGGAGAGACCTGCGACAAAATTATCGGCGCGCTGATCGGAGAGTGGAAACAGGCTGCGTACTACGGCCGGTACTTCCTGGCTGATGAACTGCCAATATTTGCCGCCATGCTCCATGTCCGCATAGAAACTAAGGTGAACAGAAGGCATCACGACCGCGAGATTCATACCTTCCACATAACGTTCAATGGATGTCCAGCGTTGCCAGGCGGTATGGTCATCCGAGTGACCATGAAGCAGGTACAAGGTTCGGTATTTTGGTGGCCGCTTGTTTTTTGATTTTTGTTGTGTGTTTTCCGAAAGTGGTTGTTGGGGGAGGATGACGCCCAGGGTTGCGCGCATACCGAGGGTTTCAGAGAAGAAATTCACATCTGTCAGGATCATATTGGCGCTTCTTTCTTTATGGAATTTTATCGCTTGTGTCTATTGAGTCCAATTTGGGACTTAAGGTGCATGCTGGTCAAGGCCGGTTGGGTTGTGCGGGCTGAATGTTTACTTGGGTATGGCAACCGAAACTGGTGACGATGCGAAATATTTGTCCTTCAAACTCAAGAATGGTTTTTCGAGGTATTTATAACTAAGTGAGGCCAGTAGTAATGTTCCAGCAAAAGCCGGAATCGAACTGATCATGATATTCTGCTCGTATGAGAATGGCAAAAAGTCGGTGATACGTCCGGCGAAATAGACCAGCACGAAGTGGTACACGTATAAACCATAAGAAATTTTGCCCAGATATTTCATCCAGGCTAATTCCAGAAATCGGTTGAAAAGACCCTCGCGTGCAACCGCGTAAATAGTTACTGCGAAGAAATAATTCAAGAAGCTGTATCCCCAGATATGTTTATACCCATTTGCGATTGGGTAGGGGAACCCCAAGCCTGAAAGAAACCCAATACTGCCTGTGGCGAGATATTGGGTAGTAAATCCGACGATGGGTAGGGCTACCAGCAACGCCCAAAATTGGGTCCGGGCTTTTGGAATTCGGTACTGGGATATGTAAGCTCCGAAGCCAAATGCATCGATATGCGAAAATGGTAGCGAGTAAATTCCGGTCGCAGGGTTGGGTCCTAGGAAGGAAAATAAGTGATGATTAAAAATATACGAGAGACCTAATCGAAAAACAGGCCCTGCGATGATACAAGCCAGGAATAATTTTCTGTAGGCTGTCTTTGGTGTGATAAATATCAGTAATGGCCAGAAAATGTAAAATTGTTCCTCGACCGAAAGTGACCAGAAGTGATTGATAAATACAGAGTCTTTGTACCATTTACTGGCGGAAAAGAAATTGTACACATAGGTTAGCGCGTATGGCATTTGCTGAAAATAGTCCACCATGCGATTAGGCCGGTAGCTAAGGGTGTATAACAGGTATGCCAGACCCAGAATAAGCAGCAAGTAAAAGTAATAAAGGGGAAATATTCGTAGGAATCTTCGGCCGTAAAACTTGATGAAGTAAGCCTTGACGGGCAGGTTTTCCTTCATCTCGATCAGGATGCCCGTGATCAGGAAGCCAGATAGCACAAAAAATAATAAAACGCCTGTCCAACCAACAATGACAAAATTCGTATGGATGAGGAAAACCAGCAGGAAGGCGATGGCGCGCAAGCCATCCAGGCCTGGGATCATGATTCTTGGCTCCAGAATTTATTCAAGAACGGATTGTCTTCTCACCACAGGCGCGCTCCTGAAATAGAAGCGAGGGCCGCGTTGATATAGGTGAATATGGCCGGGGAGAATTGCCAACCAATAAGTGCGGTCACGATGCCGACAATAGCCCCCGCGATGACATCTGATATATAGTGAACGCCCATGGCCACACGTGCGAGTGATACCAATGGGGCCCAAATCCAGAGAATAACCGCCAACCATTGCGGACCCAGCATGCTGCCAAAGACTGCAACCAAGAAGGAGCGGGCTGCATGACCTGAGGGAAAGGAATGAGGGTCTGTATTTCGGTAGACTGCGCCCCAATCGCCGGCAGGGCGTTTTCGGCGAATGGTGAATTTTAGGGTCAGTACCAATACTGCCAGGATGGATATCCAGAAGAGTTCATGGACGGCCCACTCTTTCCAGGCAGGGTTCCCCAATGCCCACAGGATGATGAGACCTAAACCCCAAAACCAGGAATCACCAGAATGGGCGAAGAACATGCCCATATTCCGTAATAATCCCGGTTTTTCTGCCACGCGCAGCGCATATGACCAATCTCGATCAAGCTCGAGTAAACGATAAATAAATTGCAAAACAAATGCTCCCGGATCGAACAAGAATTATTTGGAAAGATCGGCGCGCATCATTTCCAGTTGGTGTGGTTTGTCCACGTCCATCCCGGCTTCGGCCCAGGGCCAAACAACCGCCTTACCGCGAATACCAATACGACTGCATACGCGTTTAACCAGATCAGCCAGGGTTAATTGGCGTAATACAAGCAGGAACAAGGTGCCAAGGCCGATGGTGGCAGCTTGTTTGAGTGGGGATTTGCGCTTGCCAATTATTTCTTCCCAGGTATCCAGGTGTTCTGTGGCCATACGAACGTGCGAAGCGTTGATATCGGCTCCGCATACATCCATATTTTTTAGATGTGTCCAGGTACGTCTGGAATCAGGGTAGCGTTTTTCCATGACTGCGCGTGGGATAACGCCGTAGTAAATATCAGCTGGTTCTTTTTCAATGATATCCACCAGCCAGTCAACCATTTCTCCGTTTAACCCGGGAATATCTGATGAGACGATCAGGGCATATTCGGTTTTTGGGTTGAGTTCCAGGGTTTTGTGAATCCCTGCAACGATATTTGCCAACATTCTGCCTTCGTTTGGCAAATAATAGGTTGGCTTGGAGGAAACCAGGTTGTTTTGGTCAGTCATCCCCATGATGATGATATTGTCTACTTTTTTTGACTCGCAGAGAGCGTCTAGTATCCATTGGATCATGGGCTTTCCTGCGATATCGACCATGGCCTTTGATTGACCCTGGGTGTATGTGAATAAAAGGTCCTCTGGCAGCGGGATACCACCTGCGGTTAGGATTGCGTCCATACAAATCCTCCGTTGTAATTGAATAAAGTCATCTGGTCAGCTGATCGTTTTGGAATTAATTTAATTCCTGGAGATTAGGCTGAAAATCGAGTTTTACCAGCAATTCGCTGTATTCATCGAGGCTGAGCGGGCGTCCTTTGCCAGATATTGCCACCAGGGCTGCTTCCATCATATTCGTCCCGAATGAACGTCCATCTAAAACTGGGGTGGTGGTCACAAGATATTTAACCCCGCAGCGGCGGAAAAGTTCGACATCCTCGGGCGTAGTAGTATTGGTGACAATGATTTTCCCTTGCATGTCGTCTGGCATGTATCGCTTAATATAGTGACAATCCCCCGCGACAACAGTGGCCCAATGGAAGTACTTGGGGTACTTGGGTTTGCGCTCTTCCTGCTTTTCGCCAATTGGGTAGATCCATTCAAAGGGTAATCTTGTGGCGATTGGCAGGAGCAGGGCTGCCATGGTTTTGATCTGTTTGTCGGAGTGCAAAGCGATGGGGATATCCAGGGAGAACATCATGTCGCCAAAAACACAATCAAATTTGGAATCGAGAAATGAGCGTGTCAGGCCCCACCGGTCGGAACCAGTCATGATGAATGCTTTGTTGCCCCTTTGATTAATGTAATCCCCCAGCTTTTCCTTTATAAATGGAGCGGCCTTGTTTTCCAGTGTGTTCCTCAAACCAGTGCCATCGACTACTGGTGTTTGTTTAATAAAGCGCACCATGGATTTTAGCGAGTGGAATTCGTACCATTTTCCATCCACCAACAATCCCAAGTCACCGCCGCCTACTCCAAACGCATCCACCTTGCCGTCCAACTCTTTGAATTTTTGTGCGGCGGCTTCCATGTTCCCATCTGTGCCAATGCGTTCGATGCTTATTTTTTCGCCCAGCAGGGTGATTTCCACGGCTTTGTTTCGTTTTGAAGAACCAATACTGATACTCACCGCTCTTTTCATGGGGTCATCTCCGTAACAAAAATTTTTATGAGTATACACCCGCGACAAGTTTCTGAAAATGACTTGAATCGCCGTCTTTACTGGGTAAAACTACATTTCTTCCAGTTCTTCCCAGCGTTGATATGCCTGAAGCAGCGCAGCCTCGATCTCTTTTAACCTGGCTGCCTCCCGGGCGATTGATTCGCTGTCTCGTTGGTAAAAAGCAGGGTTTGCCATGTCTTCACCGATCTGCCGCTGTTCAGCTTCAAGGTTTTCTATTGTTTGGGGCAGTTCTGCCAGCTCTCGTTTTTGAGCTTCTTTTGTTCGCACTTCCTTGTAGCTTGGTTTACGGCTTGGTTCGGTTGTGCTTGTAGAATCAGGGATGCTGGCAGGCTGTTTACGAGTTTTTGTTTTATCATCCTCAGCCTGGTTGAGCTCTTCCTGAACCTGGCGCAACCAATCGTCGTAGCCGCCTACAAATTCCCTGACATGCCCCTGCCCGTCCATAACCAGCGTGTTAGTAACCAGGTTGTTCAAAAAAGCGCGGTCATGACTAACAAGCAAAAGTGTCCCCGAGTATTCGAGCAACATATCTTCCAAAATCTCAAGGGATTCTATGTCGAGATCGTTGGTGGGTTCATCCATGACCAGCAAATTGGCGGGGCGCGCAAACATCCGCGCTAGCATAAGCCGGTTTCGTTCGCCACCCGATAACGCGCTGATGGGTGCATGGACCCGGTCGCGGGTGAATAAGAAATCTTCCAGATAGCCGATGAGATTGCGGGGACGCCCATTAATGGAGACGGTGTCACCACCTTGCCCGACATTTTCGAGAATGGATTTGTTTTCATCCAACTGGCTGCGGAGTTGGTCGAAATAGGCGATCTCTATATTTGTGCCATGTTCGACCCTGCCTGCCTGGGGTTCTAATTCACCCAGCAAAATACGCAGCAGGGTGGTTTTCCCGGATCCGTTCGGTCCAATAATCCCGACTTTATCTCCGCGTTGAATAATAGTAGAGAATTGTTCAATGATGGTATGCGAACCGTACGCGTGCTGGATGTTTTCCGCCTCGATAACCAGCCGGCCGGAACGCCGGTCGGCTTGAATTTGCATGCGGATTTTGCCAGGATGGTCGCGACGATCGAGGCGAAGATCACGAAGTCGTTTTAGCGCGCGAACACGTCCCTCGTTGCGGGTCCGGCGGGCTTCAATACCTTTTCTGATCCATTGTTCTTCCTGGGCCAATTTTCTATCAAATAGGAGGTTCTGTTCACTTTCAGCTGACAACATGGCTTCTTTGCGCTGCTGAAAGGTTTTGTAGTCGCAATCCCAGTCGAATAAGTGACCGCGATCCAGTTCAATAATGCGAGATGCCAGTTTTTGAAGGAAGATCCGGTCGTGGGTGACGAACACAAGCGTTCCTCCCCACCGTCGTAAAAAGGTTTCAAGCCAATCAATGGCTTCGATATCGAGGTGGTTGGTGGGTTCGTCCAGGAGCAGCACGTCGGGGTTTTGAACCAGCCCCTTTGCCAGTAGTACCCTGCGCTTGAGACCTGCTGAGAGGGTGTTAAATTCAGCATTGGGGTCCAGTTGCATGCGCGAAATGACCTGGTCCACCTGCAGTTGGCGTTGCCAGTGTTCTTCCGGGTTGGTGTTGGCAGGTTCAGCCTCCAAGCCAGAGGCAACGATCTCAGTGGTAGTCCCCCCCATCCCTTGAGGAACTTCCTGGGGCAGGTAGGCTACCCGCAAGTTTTGTTGGCGGGCAATTTGGCCGCTTTGAGGCCAAATTTCTTCATTCAGCAGTTTGAGCAAGGTGGATTTCCCCATGCCGTTTCGCCCTAACAAGCCAATCCATTCACCGCGCTCAATTTGAAAATTGACGTTTTCAAGCAGCCTGGGGCCGCCAAATCCGAGAGTTACATCCTGTACGCTGATTAATGCCATTTCGTCCGATTCCTTATCGCTGAAAATATACTATGAATCAGGAAAATTTGCTTTTTCAATCGGGAAATTCCTTTATGATTCAAGGTTAATCAATAAGCTAACTTGTGCAAAAATAACCTGACCGGAGACGAGTGGGGTTATTCACCCTCATAATCTGCCTGGATCTGCGCGCAAGATGGATGGATGAGCAGGTCAGATTGCTGCGATAATTGTTTTTCCTGTTGCGTTGGTTATTGACCGATGTCGCTTTTCCCATTACATTAATGGTTGCAAGTAGTGGTTGTTTGTTTCGGTTATTGTTTTGGCTAGCCATGCATGGAAAGTAAATCCGAGCGGTCCGGTCTGGTGGCCAGGGCAAACCTATGGCAGTCAGCTGGCATGGCTGGCGAGTTAGACGCGAATATGTGCTAATTTCCTTTAGCATTGGGATGTTTGCCGAAGCAATTTTTCCAATGGAAGTTTCATTAATCATCATTTTTCAAGAGGCAACCGTGAATAATAAAACTCTGCGCAACTTGATTTTTATCTGGTTATCCTGGTTTTTGATCCTCTATGCTTTCCAGTGGTTGGTGCAGACCAGGCTTGATATTAAACGCCCGGACTACGCTGTTTTTTGGAGCGCCACCGAAACTCTCAAAAATAGCAATAAGGGTAAAATTTACCTTGAAGAACCTTTTCTTAATCGCCAGGTTGCATGGGATTCGGAATATTATTTAGGGATTGCCGTGGGCGGCTATGACGATCCTGCTGCAGGCCGCGCTGAAGACCCTGAAACTGGAATTGCTTGGCCTAAAAACTACTCGTTTTTCCCGGTTTATCCCTACCTGGTGAAGTTATTTATGATCCCAATGTCTGGATTTGGTTTGACACCCATAGCTAACGCAGCATTGGCTGGCGTGATTGTGGCTTTGTTGGGAACCCTGGCGGGTTTGATCGCTCTCTGGGATATGACTCGAGCTTACTTCGACCAGGAAGATGCCTTGCGGGCCGGTTTTTATTTGCTTATTTTCCCAAGCGCTTTCTTTTTTGCGCAGGTATATACAGAAGGCTTGTTTATTGGCCTGGCATTTTGGACCCTGGCGCTCTCCAAACGGAAACAGTGGTTCTGGGCGGGCATCCTGGCCCTGGTTGCCTCATGGACGCGCGCACATGGCGGCCTCTTATTCATCCCACTGGGTTTGGCCTGGTTGCGTGCGCTGGATTGGAAAAATTTGCGTGGTTTATTAACATGGGCCAGGTTCGCCGAGGGTGCCTGGTCGCTTTTGCCATTATTGGGCTATCTTGCCTGGCGTAATTCTCACCTGGGTGAGGGCTGGGCAGCTCTGCAGTCCTTTTACTTTGGACGTGGGGTGTTAACTTTGCAAAGTTCAATTGCAAGTTGGCTGCAGTCTTATCAATATGCTCTAACGGCCAATTCCGCGCTGATATATTTTTCCATGGAGGTGGGTTGTGTAGTGATTGCGTTGATTGCCAGCCTGGCACTGTTGAAGGTCGATCCGGAGGTTGCTGCCTTTAGTCTTGCTGTTGTGGTGTTTTCTGCGTTTAGTGGTTCAGCCCAAAGCGAAGCGCGTTATATGCTGGTTGCCCCCGCACTGGCAATTTTTCTCGCCATGTTAGGGAGAAACAAGGTGTTTGATCGTGCCTGGGTAATTCTCAGCCTGTTGTTAATGGGCATGTCGGTAATGCTGTATAGCTTTGATATGTGGGTTGGCTGACCTGGGTTCATGAATATCGTTTTTTTTGAGGCGCATGTTTGCCGGAAAGGTTGTGAATGAACACAGTTGATGAATTGATCGCCATCCTTGAGCACCCTCGATTGAAAATGATGGCTTGCCTGGATCAAATTGACGTAAATCGCCAGGTTTATTCTCTTTGGACAATTCGCGAGGTACTTGCCCATCTTTCCGGTTGGGATGATGCGGCCGTTGGCTTTATGAAATCAATCCTTGCGAATGAAACTCCGCTCACACCTGCCGCAGATGGTATTGATGTTTATAACGCTTTATCAGTGGCGGTCCGCGCGGAAATGGATTATGACCAGGTTCGACAGCAATTTATTGAAGTACGTGTCGAGCTATTGGCACTTTTAAAACAGATCCCGGAAGAAAAGCTGACAACTGAATATATCCTACCCTGGGGTGAACCTGGCACAGTGGTGGATATTGTTCATATCTATGGGCCACATGAGGAAGAACATGTGGAAAGCCTGCAAGAGTTGCTCGATTCACTATCCTGAGGATATTGGTTTCTGTGAAAACATACAGAAGGAATGGCTTATGACTGAAGATTTTGATGTTCGTGCATACAACCGTGATGCATGGAATAAACAGGTGGAGAGTGGCACAAATCCCTGGACACTTCCAGTGGACCCAGATGTGATTGCACGAGCCCGCCAGGGAATATTTTCAGTATTGCTGACCGAAAACAAGCCAGTTCCTTTCGATTGGTTCCCACCCATGCCTGATTTGAATGTGTTGGCGCTTGCCTGTGGGGGTGGTCAACAGGGCCCGGTTTTTGCTGCTGCAGGTGCCAATGTAACTGTTTTCGATAACTCACCTCGCCAACTCGAAAGAGACATGGAGGTGGCAACCAGGGAAGGGCTTGCCAACCTGGGTATTGTTGAAGGGGATGCTCGCAACCTGGGTATGTTTGCAGATGAATCTTTTGATTTCATATTTCACCCGGTGTCAAATGTGTTTATCCCTGAAATTCGCCCAATATGGAAAGAAGCCTTCCGGGTGCTGCGCCGAGGTGGG
>CAIVSQ010000292.1 GCA_903908605.1 uncultured Anaerolineae bacterium | reverse complement strand
TACCATAATATCGCCAAATACTAGAACAATTATTTCTAATATTTCAAATCGACTTGCTTGACGATCATCCCGTTCATGCTAAAATCATAACCCATTATTCAAATATGATCAACTGAGAGCTTTGCGATTGAATAAACAAATCAAGCAATTATTTTTCATCCTCGGGGGCGTGTTACTCATCGCTGGTCTGATTATCCTGACCGGGCAGATGGATACATTTCTTACGAAATTTTTTGAAAATACCATTTCCCGTCGGGCCAGCACTAATTGGCCCGGATATTTTCGGATCGTGGGTTACCTGATCTTTCTCACCGGGCTGCTCATGGTAGCACAGAAATTAGTTGTCGCGGGCCTGCAAGCGATTACCGCCTGGACCCGAAAGGCGATTACTGCCAGTGATCACTGGTTTGAATTGAATTTTTCCAGGCATGTGGAAGTATCTTCCGTCCGTCTATTGCAATGGCCGCTTACATTCAATTACATCGACGGGCTCTTAATCCTGCTTTTCCTTTTCCTGGCGCTCGTCTACCAACTGGAAATGTCAAGCCGAGGGTTTCCAACGGTTATTCTGGGTGGTGATGCCGCCAATATCGCCAGTTTCGCTGCGGGAAGAGCATATCCCGATTTATTCAATTCGGACGCAATCCTTGGAAACCTGAACAACATCGGGCTATACACCACCATTCACCTGCCCATTACGATATGGTTGGAAAAATTGGTGGGAAATTTTGGCCTGGCGTACAGCCTGCTTCTGTTTCCACATGTGTTCGTGCAATATTTGGCTTACTACTTGCTTGGACGCGTGGTATTTAACCAGCGCTACTGGGCTTTACTGTTTACCATGGCGATCTCAGCGCCACTTGCACTCGCTGGCGGAGAACTTTGGGGCGTAGTAGGGGATGGTATGCCGCGCTTTACCTACCAGGTCGTTATCCCCTTCTTGCTTATCCTGATGCTCACCCAGTGGCGCAATCGTCCAGATCGTTGGCCATGGTTAATGATTATTGCAGGCCTGCTCGCCTTTGTTCACCCCGTCAGCACCCCCGCCTGGGCTTTCGCGCTTTGGCTTGGCCTTTGGCCTTGCATGCCAGCCAATGATAACTGGAAGAAAAAACTCATAACGATGATCAAGATGGGGATCATCCTGGCCATCGCGCTATTGCCATACGTAAGCATTTACCTATATTACAAAAAGGGTGGCAGCGCCAATAGTAATTACGACCTGGTCTACTATATCCTCACCAATTACTTTCCATATGATTTGATGGATATTCCTGCTGCTGTGAAGGTATTATTCCGCGCTACCAGTGAATTTGGTCTGTTGTGGTACGGGGTAGCAGGTCTACTCATCACAGCACTTGTATTCAAAACCGAACGTAGCCGGCTAAAGCAAATGCTGTTCTGGATGGCAGGCATTTCTTTTGTCACCATCCTGATTCCATTCGTGGAACAAATCATTGAACGCACACTCCGGATCATACCTTTACAAACCGAGTTGATGCGCGGAATGCGCTACCTTGTGCCATTCTTGTTCATTTTCTGGTTTTACCCATTGGCCGAATTCACGCGTAGGGCAAAACAAGCAAACATCGCCCGCCTGGTTATGGTCACTGGAACCATCATTACTGCAGCCTGGCTGATCATGAACACACCTTATCCTATCACATCCATCCAGACATCTATTAACTGCTGGTCGCAAGGGCAGTTTATCTGCCCCACCCAGGATGATTACGCCGACGCCCTACAGCACATTCAAGTCAAAACCCCAGAAACAGCCAAGTTTGTTGTGTTCCTTACCAATCGTTGGAGCGGCATTGAGGTGCGTTACCT
>CAIVSQ010000291.1 GCA_903908605.1 uncultured Anaerolineae bacterium | reverse complement strand
CCTGGTTTAAAACTGCCTGAAAGGTATAGATGGCCTGGACATCATCCAAGGCAGGCAAGTGATCCCAGGTCACAATCAGCCGCTCAGGTTCGAGTCGCGCAAAGACCCCATTTCCCTTTTCCGGCCTGAGAGCCATCAAGAGCGGGAAAATCGCGGGTGAAGCGGTGTAATCTAGCTCCAGTTTGAGACGGTGGAACGGCTGCCCCAGGCTGAGTAAACCGGCATTGGTGACATAAATTTGGGTGTAGGTTTTGCCATAAAATGGGAAGGGGAATTCGAGGGCATGATTGCGGGATTCGTCGCTGTCCAGGCTAACCGGCAGGCGTTCTCCCAGGTCGGTTTCAAAGCGAAAGTCGGCTTGAGTGACAGTGTAACCACCTTGACCGTTGGGCGTAAAGCGTAAGGTTTGGTGATCGGCGAGAGTGGGCTGGTAGACCGCCAGATAGCCCGGCGAGACGGCCCAACCAACCAGTCCCAGAATGGACAGGAGCAGGGTCAGCGTCACTCCGGAGAGTTTAACCAGAAAGGAAGTGCTTTCTGGCAGGAAGTTGAGATAGGTGGTGGCAAACAACCAGATGGCGAGGAGTATCCCAAATGAGAGGCAGGCGCTGTAAAACGTGGTTGAGATAAACGAAAAGCCTTCCAAAATGACGATGATGCTCAGGATTAAGAGAAGGATAAAGGCCAAGCTGAAAGTGCGCGCAGCGCGCGCTTCCAGGCCTTGCGGCTGCCAGAGTTTGCGCAGCCAATGGATGGGGCGTTGGTCGGCGGCGATGGATTGCTGTAAAAACGTAACTGGCACCCACACAAACAGCACTGCCAGGGCATAATCCGCTTCGGGGGGACGATATTCCACCAGTTTTTGTCCGAACAATAACCCAAAACGATAGATGGCAAATCCAGCTTCGTAGAGGGTATAGGCAATGCTCAAGCCTAAGACCAGGTACATTTCCCATTTACGGTGTCGGAAGGTGCCTAGGAAGCGATAGGCAAATTGAAGCAGCAGAACGAGCATGACCCCCAGAACGGTATTTTCCAAATAAACAGCATACAAACGTGGAGCTGGTAGCAGGGCTGCATCCAAAAACAACAATCCCACAAACAAAGTTGTTACGGCAAACACCCCAACCAGGAGTAGGGTTTGCGTGCTGCGTGTTTGGGGCCTGGTCAGGTAGCCGTGCAGCAGATGCCCGGTGATGACAAAACTCAAAATGAACTGGGTCAGGTAGCCAAGTGAAGCGGGGGTGAGATACAAAAGCTGCATAGGAAGATGCCAATCCGTTTAGCGGTTGGGGCGAGTATCTCTGTGCTTGCGGACGGCTTCCACCTGACGCAGGTAAGCCACGGCCTGTTCGCGGTTCTTCAATTGCAAACGCTCCAAAATCTGCGCCATGTGATATTTGATGGCCGGTTCGGTCAGGTGTAATTCGAACCCGGCTTCCTTGTAGGTTATACCGCGCGCAATCAGACGCAGCACTTCCCACTGGCGCAGAGTCAACTCTGCTGGGAAGCTTTCATCCGATTCAGTGGAGCGCACCAGATCCCCAGTACGGTTGAACTCCTTGAGCAACCGCGAGGCAAGTTCCGGCGCGATCTGGATTTCATCGCGCGCCAACCCATCCAGAGTCGAGAAAAGCTGGTTCGCATCCAGGTTTTTGAGCAAATAACTGGACGCGCCATATTTGATCGCATCCAGCAGGTGTTCATCGGCCTCTGAAACCGTCAGCAGGACAACTTTGGTTTCCGGAAACTCCGTTTTGATCCGGCGGGTGGCCTCGATTCCATCGCAGCGGGGCATCTGCACATCCATCAGAACCACATCCGGGCGCAGGGCGCGCACCTGTTCACAGGCTTCCAGCCCATCGCGTGCCGCACCCACCACCGTCAGCCCACGCACCTTCAACAGATTCCGCATCCCATCCAAAAAAAGCGGCTGATCATCCACCAGCAAAATCCGCAAACTGTACATATCTTTTGGGCTTTCGCCCGCAGCTGGCTTGGAGCCGGACGGGATATGAACCAAAACCTGGGTGCCGCGCCCGGCGCTTGCGCGGATTTCCAGCCTGCCCCCCACCAGTTCGGCGCGCTCGCGCATGATACTCAACCCAAAGTGTCCCTGTTCAGTGCCAAGAGCCGCCTGCAAATCGAACCCCTGTCCATCATCGCTGATAATCACCACCATCTCGCCAGCCTGGAGCGTAATCAGCAGCTCAATGCGCCGCGCCCTGGCATGTTTGCGAATATTGATCAGCGCTTCCAGAACAATATGCAAAAGCTGGTCTTCTACTGTCGCTGGCAAGGTTGGTATTTCGCCGTGTGGCGGACTAAAAACCGTTTCAAGCCCCCAAGCCTGGTGGAAGGAGTTCAAATAGGCTTGCAAGGCCTGGCAAAAATCACGCTGCGATTTGGCAGGTTCGCGCAGCCCCAAAATCGTTTGCCGTAAATTGGCATGCGCTTCCTGCGCCACCTGTACGATTTCCTCTAAATTTTTTTGAACAGCTCCAAGCTGATCCTTTTCCAAAAGCGCTTGCGAGGCCTGTGCTTGCACATTGACATATCCGAGGATTTGCCCGATCCCATCGTGAAGTTCGCGCGCCACCCGCTCTCGCTCCTCCAGGGTCGCCACGATGCGCTCCTGCTCCAAGACCCGCACCTGGGTTTGTTGGATGATCGCTTCGGCCTGTTTGCGCTCGGTGATGTCGCGGATAATGGCGGTGTAGCACTGGTCTCCGCCTACCTGCCACTCAGAAAGCGACATTTCCATCGGGAAGGAATATCCATCCTTGTGCAAACCCTGCAACTCAACCATTTTCCCGATGAGGTGCTTTTCCCCGCCACTCTGTACCCGCGCCATCCCGCCGACATGTTCGCTTTGAAAATGATCCGGCATCAACATGGTCAAGGTTTGACCCATCACTTCAGTTTCGGAATAGCCAAAAGTGATTTCTGCCCCACGATTCCATCCGATAATCCCCCCAACGCTGTTAGCGGAGATTATCGCTTCCCTGTCAGATTGGATGACAGCCCGGAAGCGTAATTCACTGTCGATCAGAGCCTCCTCGGCTTGCTTGCGCTCGGTAATGTCGTGGATGATTGAATACAGCAAGGCGCGCTCATTCACATCGATCGGCACGGAATAAACTTCCACATCACGCAATTCCCCCGAAGCCAACCGGTGTGGAACGCTAAAATAGTTTAAGGTCCCATCCTTAACTTTCTGGCGTAACGCGGTGATCTCATCGGGGGTCAGACCATTAATTTGCTGAATATTCATGCCCTGGAGCGCCTCCACTGGATAGCCGTAGAATTTCACGGCCGCGAGATTCGCCTCGACAATCTCCCCGGTTTCGGGCTCGATCAACAACATGCTCGCCGAATGATTGGCAAACATCTGGCGATATAAGACGGCGCTGGCGCGCGCGGCTTCTTCCGCTCGTTTGCGCTCGAGAATATCGTGTTCCAAACCCACGATCAGGCGCCGGTTGACGATCAGGAATAAATTCAGAGTTAGGGCGACTTGGAAAATCTGGTAAAAGAGAAACGAGTTCGCCGTGGAATTGGCTTTCAAAAAATCGTTGCCGGGGGGCACTAACAAGTCGGCGACAATGCGGGCTACGCTGACCAACCCATAGGCAAAAATAGCCGCCCCCAGTTCACGCATCTGGCGGGCCTGCCCGGCTTCTGACCGGCGAAAGATCAGCCAAAGGATCTGTGCCACGCCCCACAAGACCCCCAGGTTGGCATTCAGGTTGCGCGCCAGGAGATTGGGGTTGACGAGCGCAAAATAAGCGTGAACGAGAGCAAAAACCCCCACGAAGATAAAATTATGCGTCTGCGGACCGATCTTGCCCGTATAACGCTCCAGCCCAATTAAAAACAAGATCAATCCTAGAAGCGTCAGAACATTGCTGACCACCATCGACAAAAAGGCAGGGAGCGCAGTGCGTAGGATGGTCATCAGCACCATTCCGGCAAAAAGGGCCAGGTAATGCCCAACCCAAAAACCCAACCCGGCAAAGCGTCGACGGTTTTGTAACCAAAGCAAGAGCACAAGGCTGGCGCAGACCAGGTTGGTGATGATGTAACTGATGACGATGGTTTGTAAGTCGATCATAAGACACCTGTCTGGGCTGAGGGGTAAATAAGACTTGTTTCAGCCATATTATCACAAAACAGTGTGGCAAGCCGAAAACCGATGCAACCGTAATCCGTGGGTGATAACTCGACAGCGTGATACCATAGCGCCACATCCGATTTAGCAAAGGCGCTTCCTTCTTGGTGAGACAAACCTGTGTTATTCTGGCTGCTTTTCATACTAT
>CAIVSQ010000290.1 GCA_903908605.1 uncultured Anaerolineae bacterium | reverse complement strand
GTTACTCAATACTCTGCTGATTCCATCGAGATGATCCAACTTCCAAACTTGTTCTTCGGCAGAATCGATGCGAAACCGTAACTCAGCAAGGTTCTGTGTAAACAACAATATTTCTGGGCGGAGCTCTGCAATTTGTTCACGCGCTGCATTATATGATTGTGGTTGATCAAACGGCATACCAATGACAGTGTCATACCCAGCATCAATGAGTGCCTGGCAACGGGAAAGCATTTGAGCTTCCACGTCATTTGTAAGATGGGAAGATAAATCGCCATCGTCCGTATATAGTGGGAATGGCAACAAAGGCAAAATAAGTCGATCGCTTCCTTGACGTTCTTCGCTGATGAGATCTTCAATCTCAGCGCTCTTTTCCATCAGTAGCTTCAATCGAGCTAACGCGTGGCTGATCGAATAGGCTAGGCGGAGTCCCCCGCTTAGAATAATTGGCGTTTGCGACCAATTGAGGACTGAACGAAAACCCAGGCCTTTGCTTCCAATAATTTGCCTTCGCCTAGCTCGTTTTGGACTGAGATGACTGGTCTGCAAGGAAGCCACTCCGGCAGTTGAAAATGGCTGCCCAGTATTAGCAAAGACAAGACCTTCTGGTAATAATTCAACGCAAACTCGTCCGCTTTGATTAATTTCTGCAGCTTGATCATTCGCATTTTGCAACAATTCGAGAATTTCCCGGCCTTCATAATCATGGGTAATTTGCTGCTCACGATTAAAATCTGCAATCAGCAGGCTGGGCTTTCCCATATATGTTTGAATACTCCGAGCATTTTCCTGTTCCAACCAAGGAAACCAATCCTCTGGGGTTGCCGGAATCACGACTGAGTTACGGTTTTTTACATCCCGACTCATACAATAATCTCCCAAGATATTTCTGGCTACAGAATTAATGGTTTATTCGATTCCGGTGGAACGAGCCAAACTTATGCTTGAATCCCCGTAATTTCTCCAGCTTTTTCAATACGTTCTTCAGACCATTTACCATAAGATTTAGAAGTACCCTGGACTTTCCAGAGCTGCCGACCATTCAAAGATGCGCCGCCGACAATATTAGCTGCTGTACTTGGGCTTTGAAAAGGAACGTTTTCAGCAAAAATCCAAAAGTCATTATTTGAGCTATTGGCAAGATTGCCATCTTTTACCAATTTTTCGCGCATGTGGATATATGAATCTGCCAGGCTATCAACGTGAGCCTTGCGCGCCAGAGAACCTTCAAGAACGACGAATTCGCCATTGATTTCTTGGGCTTTTGCACTTGCGCTTGCATAGTTCAAACAAAATATTGGGGATATTTCTTGGGGTGCATGGTTTATGGATTCTGTTTTTATGCTAGGCAGTGGATTTGCAAAGGTGAAGCCCAATACAGGAAGAATCATTTGAATTTGTTCCAGGAAATACTCCATGTCTGCGATATCCGGCTCTGGCAAACTGGTGGTTTCTGGGTTGGTCCCATTGATAACCTTCGCTCGTTTAGCTTGATTGGCAATCTGGATCAGGCGGCTCTCTAGGTAACGGCCGTGTGCCTTGGTAATGTTTGCATCCTTACTGGTGACAACAACTGTTTTTTCCCAGAATTCCTTGTCAGAAGCCTTATTATGTTGAGTTAAACGATTCCAAATATTATCACTTTCGCCAATGTAGACAATTTCTTGCGAAGGATCTTCCGGGTTACTTCCGGTTAAAAAATATATCCCTGTCCGTTTTAATTCATCACGTTGGGCCAGATCTGCCAGTTGAGAGCGGGGAGCAACTATGAATCTGCCTGTCCAATTCATAATCTCGGCTGTAATCAACCCGGTAGGAACCCCATCAACTAAAAATATTTTGACTGTTCTTCCGCTCATTTCGGCTTATCCATGATTTTTTACCGCGCTGAATATTGATTCACCAAAACATCAAGCATCATGTTTTCGGCGATTGCATCGTGAGGAATAAGAGCATATTTCCAGGGTTTTCCGTTGTACTCTTTAACATGGGTGGTAGCACGCTGACACCATGTTTCTGCCGCATCCCGTTTTGCCTGTACTTCGACTGTATCGATATCTCTACTTGCTTTCGGTTCCAAGAGGTAGATGAAGTTTGCGGTTTCGGCTACAAAATCGGGCTGGTACTCCTTTTGTTCGAGGCCAGCCATATAGTAAATCTGGAATTGTCCCAAGGCTGGCTTAAACCATTTTGCCGAATCTCTCTCCAGAATAACAGCTAATTTGCGTTCAGTATCCGATTGAAACTTTTGAACAGGATAGAGGCAGCGGCTGAATCCACCAAATACAAGTTGAGCGATTTTGCTTTTATCCGCAGGAGGAACATGGAAATCCTGCACAGGTTGTTCGGCATAGGATGTAAAAGCGCTTTCTTTCAAAGCCATAAAGCCACGGGTTACGGTTACTTCATACCCGCTGGCTCTTTCCCAGTGATGCGCCTGCATTTGAGCGTGGATGAGATCAGCCAGTTGCCGTTGGTAATAAAGCACTACGTTTAGAACATCATTCGGGTCTGTCAAGTAGCTCTGTAAATGGCGAACCATTTGCCCGGCCAGGTCATACAATAAGTCAGCCTGGTCATCATACGAGATGTCCGGAAAATCAATCAGCTTACGCACAATATAATCTTCGAGTCGCGCTTCGGAAGCAACCCGATTTCCGGTATTCAGGGAATCTTGTTCGTTGGTTTGCAAACTGCGAATTAGTAGATCACGATCCACCGGTTGATAGTGAACATTGTTGGTATCGAGTTTAAAAGGATTAAAACCACTGCTCACTTCCCCGGTCGGAACAACAACAATCCGGGGAATATCAATTGTTAATTGTTGAACCTGGGCGACCGCCTGCTGTACTATTTCAGCCACATTAGGCATGGGCTGCGGTTCTAGGCCAGGCAATTCAGATTGGGCAGGGGGAATATATTGCCGGCGAACCTCTTGCACAATTTCATCCATGATGCTAGTTTGCTGTAAATGAGCTGATGTTGGCAGGGATTCTCGGCGCTGAATAGCCTGATATGTAAGTTGAGCAATTTGCTGCTCAGCTACCGTTCGAAACATTGGCTGTGGCACAAAATTAAAGCTTCCACCAGACGACACTGAAGGTATCATCCTTGTCAATCGGCTTATTATGGTCGGAGTGGCGATGACAGTGGTAATCCGTTGGCTGGAATTTGCAGGTTCTAAAATGACTTGCTCGAGATGAATCACCGAATCGGGGCGATTGGCCTCATCCACAATTTCCTGAAATTTATCATGGGCCACGATATTGAGCCGGTCAACCGCCTTAACTCCAGTGCGCTTGCCAAAAGGCAGACGTAAACCACGCCCGATGGATTGCTCAATCAAGATCCGAGCGTTTGCGGCGCGCAAAGGCACAATTGTATAAAGGTTAGTAACATCCCAGCCTTCTTTGAGCATGTTGACATGAATAACGATTTCGGTCGGTTCGCTGGGACTTTCTACAGCAAGCAGCCGTTCAACGACTTCTTCTTCCTTGGTTGATGAATCAACCTGAATTACCTTGGCCTGATAACGCCCTTCAAAGAATTTTTCTGATTGAATGAGATCAAACAGGCTTTTGGCGTGGGTGGTATCGCGCGCAATGATTAACACGAACGGCTTTACGATTGGATTACCTGTCTGGCGGGCATAGGTTTCCAGCTCGACTTTAACGTTTTCATGGAGGCGTATACCATCTTCGAGCTTGATCTGCTCCAGTTCGGCGGGGGAATATTTTTGGGGCTGAAAATTTTTCTGGGTGACAACGGCAGGCTCTTTCACGAACCTATCCTGCAGGGCTTTGGCCAACGGGTAATCCAGAATCACATTCTTGAACGGAATAGCACCCTTGTTTGTTTCGACAAAAGGCGTAGCGGTCAATTCCAGCCCCAGGATTGGCTTCAATTCATTGATAGCACGCGCGCCAGCGCTGGCCCGGTAGCGGTGCGATTCATCCATCAGCATCACCAGGTCTGGCAATCCGGCCAGGTAGTCAAAATAACTCTGCCCGATGTACTCTGATAAGCGCTTGATGCGCGGTGAATTCCCCCCGCGCACTTCGGAATTGATTTTCGAGATGTTAAAAATATTTATCTTACAGCGCAAAAGACTATCGAATAAGGTTCCGGCTGAGTTTTCGTAAGTATCGCCTGTGATGATTGCCGGAGGGTTTGTGGCAAATTCGGCAATCCCTTTGAAAACATACTTGGGCGTATTGGGCGTAAAGTCGGCAATCAACTTGTTATAGATAGTTAAGTTAGGCGCCAGGACAAAGAAATTATTCAGCCCGTGCGCCAGATGCAAATAACTTATAAAAGCACCCATCAGGCGGGTCTTGCCAACACCAGTGGCCAAGGCAAAACAAACGGACGGGAAATCTCGCTCAAAATCTGTTACGGTGGGATATTCTGAACGGATCGTTTCCAAGACTGTTTTCAAATCGGGTGTTTTCCGGAGCGGGGTAATTTCCATGACCCGATCGAGGATTTCCAATGATTGGCGTTGTGGCGGGCGCAGGCTGAGCCGGCCGTTGATGGCGTTGACTAATCGGTGCATTAGCTTTCCCCTCCGAAACTTAGCCCCAGTTGATGCGGCCCCGGGTTGGTATTGCTGTCATCATCAAAACTATGCTGTTTAGCAGGCGGCATTGACGATAAATTGGCTACTTGCAAGCTGTAATCATCATGCCCATACTCACAGCGCGAAAGTACTGCCAATGGAATTTTTTTGATCGTCAGGTTTGGATATGCATCCCCATCAGCCGAGCGATAGGCCGAACACAACACCAATAGCGTCCGTTGGGTACCTACTTCTTCACTGAGCGCCAGGAGTTGTTCGTGCGTGAGGATTTGAGTGGTTACATAAATGTAATCATGTTCTGTAGAATATCCTTGCATCCAGTAGTGTTTATCACTGGGCGCATATGTAAAGCCTTCTAATTTGCAGACAGCCTCTGCCAGCATAGTAGCATTATATTGTTTGTTAATGATCCAATTTCCCCATCGATCCCTTTCAAGCAAGGATGGGGCGAGATGATAATATCGAAAACCTCCTCCTCC
>CAIVSQ010000289.1 GCA_903908605.1 uncultured Anaerolineae bacterium | reverse complement strand
GTCGAGCCAGGTCAAGCAAGCTGCGGCCGGCTTCCAGGTTTACCAAAAAATCAATATCGCTGTTTGTGTTCGAGTCACCGCGCGCCACGGAACCAAAAATACGCACATCGCGGGCACCATTTTTGTGTGCGATGAACACAATTTTCTCACGTTGACTTATTACCAACTGTTCCAGTTCCATTATGGCACTCCTACCCCATCGGCAGTGCTGGGGTAAACACGAGATATATCCTCATGAATCAAGTATAGCATTAAGTGTTCAGGCGAAGAAACCCGTTTTTGGTAGACAGGAAAAATCAAGAAAACACCCCGACAGGCCTGTTCCTTCGCGCGTGCCGAGCCGCTTCATTCAATAACAGCCTCGCAAGGGGTCGCAGGCAAAAGCACCCGCTGGCTGGTGTGCATCAAAAATCAGTTCAAAAAACAGAGTAAAAACAGGCTTGCCCGTGTAGGGCGGTCGGAATTTTTCTGGTTTGGCAGCGCAGGATGATTAGGGAGTGGGCAGGTAGGCTCTGAGTTCGGATATGAGAAATTACTCCCCGGCAGGTTTTAATACTTTATTCAATAGCTGGCTGCCGTAGCGAATAGGCGATAATCTGAGCTTTTGCACATTCGGCGTAATGCTTTCAATAACCCCATGTTGTTTGGCAACCAATAAAACACTCAGTGCACCAATGCAATGAATCCGATTGTGTTCGGCAAACACGCGGGCGCGATGGTCATCAATCAAAAGAGCATCTGCGTTCAACTGTTTATACAAGGTCATTGCTTCAAGTTCACCCTGGCCGTGCCCGCCTGATGCCAGCACCCCGTGCGTGGTATCAACACCCAAAAACCGGCCAGATAAAAACGGACCTGGGTGGCAGACTGTGTTTTTTGATCCTAGACAACTTCGTCATAAACGGCCCGGGGAACGCAAATATTTTCATGCGCGCCGAAACTGCTCAGCAAACCCGGTTTCCAGCCCATAGGCTTCCAAATCGTTGATATCCTGGGCCAGGTGGGCATCTTCCAGTGCAGTTACGGCTTTCAATTCGACCATGACTTTATCCTCCACCAGAAAATCCACCCGTCGTGTGCCAATTTGTTGATCATCGTAGTATATCTGTATTTTAATCGTGATTGCCCGATAATTACGCTGATTTTAAAATCTGTCCCCCCCCCTGAACAAAAAAAACCGACCAGCCTTCCCCGATAATCCAGCACTATATTTTGTCAATGAAGTCGCAAGCATAGCGTATAGTATACAATGAAAACCTTTGGCGACTGGTTTGGTGGTTTTTTGTCGTACACGTCAACCTTGCAAGACGTGGTTTTGAAGGCGCACGGCTTTGTCCCGTGATCACAAATAATGTTTACTTGCCGTGCTTCACCGTTTCGATGTGCTTAAAGAGCACCAACACAACGATCTACCTGTTCATTAGAAACCTTCGCGAATCCGCCAAAGATAGACCATTGCCGCTGCCGATTTGCTGCCCCACGATTTGCTAAGCAAATCGTTCCGGGGTCTATCTCGAAGCAAATCGCAAACCGCCACCTTTCCTACATTTAATAGGTACCTTACTGCTCCAGCTTTTCCACTGAATCAATATACTTCTGTACTGCCTGCCGGGTGGTGTACCAGACCTTGCCGCGTTTGACCGCATCAATGCGTCCCAGGCGCGCCAACAGGCGTGGTTCAAGCATATTACCTCACATATCGGTACATGGTATCTTGTGTATCGGTTAAACCATTTTATTATATATCCGCTATAGAGTGTGCAGGGGAGTTTTACGCAGATTACTTTCTAAAAACCATTCCCCAGTGAAGAGTGTACTTTCATCGCTGCGCCGATGATTTAGCTGATTAGGTTGATTGCGCCAATTATTCAATCCGTGTAAATTTGCGGTCCCGGAGGGATGGCCCCCCCTAAAACAAAAAACCCGCCCTCGGGTAGGGCGGGGTAGTACTGCTTTAGTCGGGGCGGGGCGATTTGAACGCCCGACCTCACGGACCCGAACCGTGCGCTCTACCGGTCTGAGCCACGCCCCGATTAGCCGCAATATTATAACAATCATATCGCTTTTCCGCAAGCATCACTTTTTCTCTGTTAGCGCCAAGTAGTAAAGTCCCCTTTCTCCCAAGTTAAAATGTCCCCTTGAATGGAGGACAAGAAAGTGGAAAAACTAGTCACGATGAGCGCAAACGAATTGAGCCGATTGGAAATAATGCAGCGGTTGAAAGAGAAGCGGCTGAAGCAAAAAGAAGCCGCAGAAATGCTGGGCCTAACAGTCCGGCAAGTAAAGAGACTGGTAAGCAAGTATCGTAAAAATGGAGCGATCGGTCTGGTCAGTCAGCGGCGCGGGAAACCCAGCAATAACCAGTTGAAAGCTGCAGAGAAGCAAAAGGGGTTGGATTTACTGAAAGGGAAATATAAAGGATTTGGACCGACGCTGGCGCATGAAAAGCTGGTGGAAGTGGAAGGGATAAAGATTGGAAAGGAAAGCACGCGCCAATTGATGATAGCAGAAGGGCTGTGGAAGGCACGCAAGGAACGGAAGGTGACGGTCCACCAGATGCGTGAGCGAAGAGCCTGCTTTGGAGAATTGGTACAGATCGATGGGTCGCCGCATGCCTGGTTTGAAGAGCGTGGGGCGACCTGCAACTTGTTGGTGGCGATTGATGATGCGACTGGGAAACTGGTAGGGTTGCTGTTTGCAGAGCATGAAAGTTTTCACAGTTATGCCAGTCTGACGAAGGTCTATTTTGAACGCTACGGCAAGCCTACTGCCTTCTACAGCGATAAACACAGCATATTTCGGGTCAACCAGCCAGGCGTGGCGGTAAGTGAGGCTGTGACACAATTTGGACGGGCCATGCAGGATTTGGATATCCAGATTTTGTGTGCCAATACTCCCCAAGCCAAAGGACGGGTTGAACGTGCGAATCAGACTTTACAAGACCGGCTGGTAAAGGAGATGCGCTTGCGCGGTATCTCAACTATGGAACAGGGCAATGCCTATTTACCCGAGTTTATCAAAGTTTTCAATCAACGCTTTTGCGTGCCACCGCGCAGTACCCATGACGCTCATCGTCCCCTAACCCCTCTTGAAAACCTGGCTCACATCCTGACCTGGCAGGAAACTCGTGTACTGTCCAAAAACCTGACCATCCAATTCAAGAAGGTCATTTATCAAATCAAGACCGACCGCCCTACTTATGCCTTGCGAAACGCCCGGATCACTGTTTGCGAAGACGCGACCGGGCAGGTGGCCTTCCACTACCAATCCAAACCACTTCAATTTACCGTCTACCATAAGCAGGAACATCAGGCTGATGTTGTTGAGACCAAGGACATCGATCGCGTTTTGGATAACCAACGCTTCGCCCATATTCCCGCCTCAAATCATCCGTGGCGGCATTCCCCGGTTGGCAAAGCTAGTGATACCTACCATCCCCCGGTCATCATTTCGCAAGAAGCCTGTGGATAAGTGGAAAGCCCACTTATCCACAGGTCCTACTACTACTGTGTCTTCAACAAAAAAGGGACATCTCTACTTGGGAGAAAAGGGGACATTTCTATTTGGGGTTGACAGCATCACTTTTTCTTGCATCACTTTTTCTCCCATTTGCCAGCCGGACTGGCTATAATTGGAGCGTGGAATATTCTATTTTAAAAGGAGAGTAATGCGTATGAACAAGCTAATCTTGCGCCTGGGGGCGTTGTCTGTGCTAGTCTTTTTGCTGTTGGCAGCCTGTGCTGTGGAAGAAAAACCTGCTCTGCCGGTTGAGGCGCTCAGTGTCGAAATGAGCGAGTTCAAGTTCCAGCCCGCCAATCTTAGCGTCTATGCCGGTAAAGAAATCAGCCTGACGCTTTTCAACCAGGGCGCCGTAAGGCATGATTTCGTCATCCTCAAGCGCGGAGTTGCGGCCCACACCCCGTTCGACCCAGAGGCACAGAAGGATGCGATCCTCTTTAGTGCCAGTGTGGAACCGCAGACCGGCGGGAATTACGGTTTTACGCTGCCCGAGGCCGGCACCTATGAGGTGATCTGCACGGTGCAGGGCCACCTGGAAGCTGGTATGAAGGCGCGCCTGACGGCCGTTGCGCCCTGATGCAGCGGTTGTTAACCCAAGGAGAAACCATGAAAGTATTGATTGCGGCAGATATGGAAGGCATCACCGGGGTGGTCAGTTGGGACCATGTCACCGCCGGCCATTTTGAGTATGATCGTTTTCGGCGCCTGATGACCCGGGATGTCAACGCGGCCATCGCCGGGGCCTTTGAGGGCGGGGCCGATGAGGTGATCGTGGCCGATGGGCACGGTGGCGGCACCAATATCCTGATCGAGGAGCTCGACCCACGCGCGCGCATTAACTGCAGCAACTCGGCCCCGCATTCGATGGTGCAGGGGATCGACCAGACCATCGACGGTCTGTTGTATGTCGGCTACCATGCCCGCCACGGCACGCCCAACGCAATCTGCGACCATACCTATTCGAGCAAGTGCGTCAGCAACCTGTGGCTCAACGGTGTGCTGACCGGTGAATACGGGCTCAACGCTGCCCTGGCAGGCTATTATGGCGTGCCGGTCATCATGATCAGCGGTGACCAGGCGGCCTGTGCCCAGGCGGTGGAGCTGCTGGGCGGGCTGGAGACGGCCGTGGTCAAGCAGGCCACCGGCCGGCATTCGGCTGAGTGCCTGCCGCCTCTGCTGACTCAGCGCCTGATCTCGGCGGCGGCCCAGGCGGCGGTGATAAGGCTGCGCCAGGGCCAGGCCCCGGCCGCCTACACCGTCAGCACGCCGGTGCAGGTCAGCGTTGAGTTTAAAAGCTCGGATATGGCCGACCGGGCCATGCGCATACCGGGCAGCCTGCGTGAGGGCCTGGTGGTCTCGCTGCAATTGCCCGATGTGCACCAGGCCTACATGGGTTTCCGCAGCATGTTGGGGCTGGCTTCGCTTTAGGTGCCCGGCGCGGCTGGTTGGGTGCGCAGGGAATTCGGGATGATTTTGCCCGCAATCTGTGCTTCAACCCAACACGCGGCGTGGTATGCAGTGCCTGAGATCATTTGCAGTAAAAAAATGGGTCACCTTGCCAGGCTGGCTGTGGGTTCAGACTGCACAGGCATGGGGTTGTTTTTATTCAGACTGCTGTTTTGTTGAAGGCGGGCGGTATTTACGTTAAGTTTATGAATAATTCACCCGGGGTTTATCGGAATTTATCTCAATACGTTGTTTAATAACATTATCCAAAAAATTTGTAAAACTAAACAGGTTTCATAAAAACGGGGGACGTTTTTCATCGTCGCTTGGTAAATCCGGTTAATGTGCCGGGTTCTAGGAGTTTTCTCAGCGACAGGAGAATCCTATTGATTCGATCGATAGTTATTTTCTCGTGGGGGTTATACCCCCCCTATTTTAATTGTTCAAGCGCACCGGTTTGGTAATGCATTATGCTGATCCCGTAGCTGTGAAATAACCCCAGGCCCGATCTGGGGAATTTGATGTTCTTAACGAAGGAGCCGGTGATGTCCATCAAGAAACTGTTCTTAATTATTTTTGGAATTCAGTTTATTCTCGCAATTGGCCTGGGGGGCCTGACCCTGCTTATGTTTCAAAACCAGGAGAATTTAAATAACAGCCGCGATGTTCAATTTCATTCTTATATGTTGGCCGATGAATTACGCCAGAGTTCAGACGACCTTACCCGCCTTGGGCGGGCGTATGTTGCCACCGGTAACCCGGAATATGAGCGTGAATATTTTGCCATCCTGGATATTCGCAACGGCAAAGCGCCCCGCCCGCAGGCTTATAACCGCATCTACTGGGATTTCGTTGCCGCAACCGGCCAAAAACCTCGTCCAGATGGTGAGACCATCTCATTGCAAGATTTGATGAAGCAGGAAGGCTTTACCGAGGCCGAGTTTGCAAAGCTGACCGAGGCGCAAAAGAATTCGGATGGCCTGGTGGTGGCCGAAACGATCGCGATGAATGCGGTGAAGGGGTTGTTCGATGATGGCAGCGGCAATTTCACGGTAAAGAAAGCCCCCGACCGCGAGATGGCGCTTAACCTGGTCTTTGATGAAACTTACCACAAGAACAAAGCCAATATTATGAAGCCGATTGACGACTTCTATGTGTTGTTTGAGGCGCGCACGGCTGCCAATGTGGCCATGTACCAGCAGCGCTCGAACTACCTGCTGTGGGGCATTATCGCAGTGATCGTGCTGATGATGGCCATGGTTGTGCTCAGCTATGTCATCATCCAGCGCCAGGTCATTAATAATCTTAACCGGGTGGTGCAGGCTTCCAAGAATTTGGCCGAGGTCAATTTAAAGAACTTCTCACGCGATATTGACCTGATTGCCGGGGGTGACCTGACCCGCTCGGCCCAGATCAGCATGGATAAGCTCAACCTGCATTCCACCGACGAAGTTGGCCAGATGGCCCAGGCCCTGGATGGAATCATCGCCAACCTGGGTGATGTCAGCAACGCTTTCGAGAAGATGACCACCAATTTCAGAAACGTGTTGTTGGGTGTTCATGCCAATGCCAATGAGGTCGGCACCTCCAGTTCAAAATTGGCCCAGACCGCTGCGCAGGCTGGTGATGCCACCGCGCAGATTGCCACCACGGTGCAGCAGGTGGCCAAGGGCATCACCCAGGAGACCGAATCGATCAGCCGCACGGCCCACTCGGTGGAGCAGATGTCGCGCGCCATCGATGGCGTGGCCAGGGGCGCCCAGGACCAGACGGCCTCGGTTGCCAGGGCTGCCGATATTACCAGCGGCCTGAGCCGGACGATTGAACAGGTGGCCGGTAACGCGCAATCGGTCACCAAGGACTCGGCCGATGCGGCTGAAGCCGCCCGCCGTGGTGCCAGGATTGTTTCTGAAACCGTTAAGGGCATGGAGCGGATTAAGCAAAAAGTGAGTCTCTCAGCCCAGGCCGTGACCGAGATGGGCACACGGTCTGACCAGATCGGCATGATTGTTGAGACCATTGAGGATATTGCCAGCCAGACCAATCTGCTGGCTCTCAATGCGGCCATCGAGGCAGCCCGCGCTGGTGAGCATGGCAAAGGTTTTGCGGTGGTGGCTGATGAGGTCCGCAAGCTGGCCGAGCGGGCGGGCGGGGCGACCAAAGGGATCGGTGGCCTGATCAAGGGTATTCAGAAGACTGTTTCAGAAGCGGTGATGGCCATGGATGAAGGTGCCAAGGAAGTTGAAAACGGCGTCCGACTGGCCAATGAATCGGGCGATGCGTTGGGGGACATCCTCAAAGCAGCCGAGTCGGTTTACCGCCAGGCTGAAGAAGCCGGCAAGGGTGCTGCCCAGATGAGCGTGGCCTCCAATCAGTTGGTCAGCGCGGTGGAAGGGGTCAGTGCGGTGGTGGAAGAAAATACGGCCGCCACCGAAGAAATGGCCGCCGGAACCTCAGAAGTGACCCGCTCGATTGAGAATATTGCGGCGGTCTCAGAAGAAAACAGCGCTGCGATCCAGGAAGTGAGCGCCGCGGCGCAAGAGATGAGCGCCCAGGTAACCGAGGTCACCAAGTCGGCCAGGATGCTGGCTGATATGGCCCGCTCGCTGCAGGCTGCTGTTTCGCAGTTTAAGTTGAATTAATACGGGTTATTCAGGCTTTACCGATATTTCAGGTTGGCATAAGGCTGGTTTGTACAGTGGCCTTATGCCAACCGCCATGAACAAAGTAAGGATAACTTCGCCATGAAACTATTTTGGAAATTTGCAATCCTGGCACTTCTGATTTCTGTAGCGGCTTTTATCGTCGCCGCGATCGGGTTGAAGGGGGCTGCGTCGCTTAAATATGAGTATGACAACCTGTATGGCTTTATGCTCATCCCGATCACCACCATCCAGGACGCTTCCATTCAGCAAGTGCAAATGACCGAGAAGATGCGCCAGTATGCCACTGGCAGCGTATCGAACCAGCAGAAACTTGACCTGAAAAACGCGATGAATAAAGAGGATGCCATCATTGTCGCCATCCTTGAGCGCTATAAAAACGAATGGATCACCACCGCCAGCCCGGACTTTACGGCCATACTCGAGGAGCTTGGCCAGATGGGCCTGCAAACCACCGAAACAAATGCGGTCAGCAGTTTTGAAAGCGCGCGTGCGGCTTATATCCTGCAGCGCGATGCGATTTATGCCGGTCAGCAGGTTAACTTTTTAGAGGTTGAGGTTAACCTGGGCCTGATGCACAGCGCCATGGAGGACCTTGTACGGGTCAACCTTCAATATGCCGAGATTTCCAATGAAAGTGCCCAGGCGGCCGTCAACCAGATGCAGACCATGATCATCGTCGCGGGGGTACTTGTCAGCCTGTTTGGGCTTGGCCTGACTTTCGTGCTGGCCCGTTCGGTGACAGCGCCGGTTGGGCTGTTAATTGCGGCCATTAACCAAATTACCCAGGGTGACCTGAAGACGGAAGTGGATATTCACAGCCGGGATGAAATTGGCGAATTGGCGGCAGCTTTCAGGGCGATGATCGTCTATCTGCAGGGCATGGCCAATACGGCCGGGCTTTTGGCGGGTGGTGATCTGACGGTGCAGGTCGAAGCGCTCTCAGAACGGGATGTCTTGGGCAGCGCTTTTAGCAGGATGGTTACCTACCTGGACGTGGTCGTTCGCCAGTTGGTGCAGAGTGCCAATGCAATGGCTGCATCCGCCGGGCAGTTGGCCAGGGCTTCAGAACAAACCGGTCTGGCTACCAACCAGATCGCCACCACCATCCAGCAGGTGGCCAGAGGCACTGCCGAGCAGACCGCCGGGGTGACCACCACAGCCGGGGCGGTGGTAAAGATGAGTCGCGCCATCGATGGGGTCGCCCGAGGCGCGCAAGAGCAGTCCAGCGCGATTGCCAAAGCCTCGCAGGTGGCCGCGCGCATCAATGCTGCCATCGATCAGGTCAACAACAATGTCCAGGCGGTTACGCGTGACGCGGCTGAGTCGAGCAGGTATTCACGTGAAGGCGCAAAGACGGTCAAAGAAACCATTAACGGTATGGAAACCATCCGCAGCAAGGTCGGTTTATCGGCCAGCCGGGTGGAGGAGATGGGTGCACGCTCCGAAGAGATCGGCGCGATTGTGGAGACGATTGAAGATATCGCCAGCCAGACCAACCTGCTGGCCTTGAATGCGGCCATCGAGGCGGCCAGGGCCGGTGAGCAGGGCAAGGGTTTTGCGGTTGTGGCGGATGAAGTCCGAAAATTGGCCGAGCGCTCCAGCCAGGCCACCAAGGAAATTGGCGGGTTGATCAAGGGCATTCAGCAGACAGTCAGCGATGCCGTCACCGCCATGAAAGAATCGGCTGGCGAGGTGGAGTTGGGGGTGGTGCGGGCCAATTCGGCCGGTGAAGTGCTCAACAGCATCCTGGGAGCAGCCTCCTCGGTCTATAAGCAGGCCGAAGAAGCCGGCGTCGCGGCTGGCAGGGTCAGCGCGGCGGCGGGTGAACTGGTCGGCGCAGTCGATGCGGTTTCGGCCGTCATCGAGCAGAATACTGCGGCTACCGGTGAGATGGCTGCCAATTCCAACAAGCTGACCGAGGTGATCGAGAACATTGCCAGTGTCAGTGAAGAGAACAGCGCCGCCGTGGAAGAAGTCTCGGCCTCTACCGAGCAGGTCTCGGCCCAGGTGAAAGAAGTGGCCGCCTCGGCCGCCGCCATGCTGGAAATGGCCGCCGACCTGCAGCGTATCGTGGCGCAGTTCAAGTTGGCGTGAGTCCGCATTGACATTGGCTGCTGATGACAAAACAGTCCAGGGGCATACCACCAACCCGCCGCGCAGCGGTCG
>CAIVSQ010000288.1 GCA_903908605.1 uncultured Anaerolineae bacterium | reverse complement strand
TCCGCATCAAGGGTTGCCGATTCCGGGTTTGTCTCCCAACGAATATGCTAATCGTATCTGGCTTATGTAACCCGTAGTGTTCAACCGCTATCTGATGAATACATAAATTGCGAAAATTGAAGCAAGGCTTCTTCTTTAATGATCTGATCCATCAAATTTTCTTCATCCATCTTCATTTTCTCCGGGTGTACGAATATTTTTAGCGCTTTCGTAGGGCAATCATACCCTGTTTGGATGATTTATACTGGTTCAAAAGCGCCCTCAATCAGCTAAAATTAGTTTGCTGCTATCGCTATGCAGGGTTCTTGGTTTCAAAAAAAAGGTGAACCGATGAAACGAATTGCTATATTTATCGTGTTGGCGGTTTTTGTGGGGGCTTGCCAGGGGATCGATCGCCAACCGATCTTCAGCCCATCAACAGACCCAACCGCCACACCTGTCCCGCTGCCTGCGAGCGCGCCAAAAGTGGTGGCGACTTTGCCAGGGGTGATCTGGGCTTTTGATATCCACCCACAAGGCAGCTCAATCGCGATCGCTACCTCCAAAGGGCTGCAAATCTATGATTTTACGAGCTTTGCCCTGCTCGATAGTCTTGAAGCCGGGGTGAGCCAATATGACGTTTCGTGGTCACCAGATGGAAGCAGGCTGGCGGCGGGGCTGGGCCTGGCACGCATAAACCCGTCCGAAAACGCTGGCGGCGAAGCTGTCTTGAGAATATGGCAGCCATCCAGCGCGCCAGGTGCAAATGGCGGGGATGGTTCAAAAATTGTTTTGGAAACCAATTTTGCCGGTGATATGGTCAATGAACGTATCCTCAACATTGCCTGGAAACCGGATGGTAGCGCGCTGGCGTTAAGTACCGATACGCATGGTGTTATGGTGGTGGAGGCTACATCAGGAAAACTGCTTTCGCAGCAGACTGGCTATGCCAGCTCTGTGATGGAAGCCGACTGGTCACCAGATGGCACGCGCCTGGTTTCAACCAGCGATATGGCCTACAGCCTGCGTCGCTGGAAGGTGGATACGGGTGAAGCTGTTCGCCTGTTTGATCAGCGCGTCAGCAACCCCTGGCATGTCATTTGGATGAAGGATGGCAAGCGGATTGTCTCCGGGCATGTTTATGGAACAGTTTGTTTTTGGACCGTGGCGACCAATAAATGCGATGGCTTTATTCAAGCGCACCGCACAGCGGTTTTCAGCATGGCGGTCAGCTCGGATGGCTCCCGCCTGGCCACCGGCGGTGGGGTCATTCGTGTGTGGGATACAAGCAGTGGAAAATTGCTGACCGCCTTTGGCGAAGACAGCAAAATTATTTATAACCAGTTGGAATGGGGGCCAGGCGACCAGACTATCGTTTCCCTGCAAACCAATATGGATGATCCCGAATTGACAGCCCTTCGTATTTGGAATGTTGCGCTGGGACTTTCAGATATGGAATTTAGAGGTGGGAAAAGATGAATTTGCCCGTGGAAAGATAGATCGACCGGAGCGATTGCGGGGGAGTCGTAAGTAAGTCTCTGCTGGTTTTATCAATTTTCCTGTTCTGACAATGGGAAAAAACGGCAAATTCGGTTTAGGGTGATTTTACTGATGACAAAGCGTAAGCGAATATCCTTTTTTCGAAATCCAGAGACTCTGCGGGACTGCAAGTGGAGCGATCACCGGTCCCATTATTGGAGCAGAGGATTGTTGATCTCTGCTCGGTTTTTGAAGTCTCTGCCCCAATAATGGGTACAAAACGGTAAAACTCACGCTAAATTAATTTGAGATACATATCTGAATTTGCCGCGACCCTATTAATCCAGACCAGATATCTTTATTATTTTGATTACTAATGTAAACAAACCTGATGAAATATGGAGCAGATATCTTAAGCCGTACTCTGATCCGACAAAGGGCGCATGCGATAAACTCAGTTTTAAATTGCATACCTTTCGGTTATCTAAAAATAATAATGATCATGTTGTAAAGGATTATTATCTCGAAAAGGCTACCACCTATTACACCAAAGTAACCCGGAAAGACAACCCATGGTCCTTTTAAGCTTGGCCCCCACAATCGTGGAATTTCTTTATATCTAACCGCTATCAGGCTACTTAGAATAAAGAAAAATACAGCTAATGCTAGAGTAGCATAATTAAACCAAGTAGGCATTTCTGCAATATCTCCAATGTATGCACCGCCAAGAATTATCACACCAACCAAAATAATTGATCCATTAAAAAACAAATTAAGATTATTTTTAATCATTAATATTTTCCTCCCTAACTTTATCTGTTGAAAATACAAAACGAGCTAATAAATGGGTTCCAAACAAAATTCAGCATTAGTTGATTGCCCATTATTTTCACCAAGCCTCTCCCTGGTGTCCGGGGCTCTCGGGCTGCATCAGGCTATTATACGCGATGATGATACGTCATGCTGCTGACCTACCCGCATCAGTGTCGCTCTACCTGGTGGTGTGGGGGAAAAAAGAAAAGCCAGCGATTGGCAATTCCAGGTAGACTTATCCTGGTTTTACCAATGCTGGCATGGGATTTAATGATCCAAAATGGCTTTAATGCTTGCTGGTCTCGAGTTCGCTGGCAAGGATGATATACATGGCGTGAGACCATAGCAACGGTGTAGCCACCGGTCCCCATTCTTTTATCCAGTAGTCTTGCCTGGCAGGGGCTAAAAGATGTTGGCTGACTTGTTCGGGCAGGTCACCATTTTTATCGGCCTGTGCTTCCATCCATTGTTTACACTGCTGGGCTTTGGCGCTTTGGCCGGCAAGCGCATAGTACCAACCCAGCCATCCGGTCAACAAGACCCATTCACCGCCACCGTAATAGACATCGGCTTTGTAGCGGTAAACACCGCCGCCCTTCAACCACAAGTCGGTTTCAATGCTCTCAATCGTCGCACGCATAAGGGCGTCATCCAGCGGGAATACTTTGTACGGGATCGCCAGGCCCAATAAGCTGGCATCGACCCCGCTGGTTGCATCGGGTGTGTAGCCCAGGCCCGCGTTTGGCGGCAGAATATGTTTGGTAAACTTATTTTTAGCAACAGCATTTTGTAGCAGGAATTGCTTCACTTCATCCATCAGGGCAGAAATGCCCATTTCGGGCAGATTGAGCAGGCCGGAGGTTTGCAAATCCAATATTGCGGCCAGTCCGCCATAGGTGGTGGCGAGGGAATAGGGGTGTAAGTATTCAGGGTGTTCTTCCCAACAATCATAGTTGGGTAATTTCCAGACCAGCTTGAGGTATTCAATGGTAGTCTGGATCGGTTTTGCAAGGTCGACCAGGATTGAAGCATTCCCCGATAACTTTACATGTTCGGCCAAGCCCCATAACCAGCTGCCGTAGCCATCGACCTGAAAATTACCCCAGCCGTTGTCGCCTTCCTCAAACCCATCGAGGGTAAAGCGGGTATTCAGGATGCTGCTGCCATCAGGCTTCTCATTATTTCGAAGTTGTTCGGCCAAGACAGCCACTTTGCCGGCGTAACGCTCTACGACCATGGCAACCCAGCGGTAAAAGCGGTCGGAACTCTCAAAATTCCCAGAGCGATCCATGGCATAGGCAATGAAGCTGCCATCTCGAAGCCAGCAAAAATGATAGGTTGGGAAATTTGGGCAGGCAATGTAGGCCCCACTTTTATGCTGGTATTTGAGAATGACTTCTCTGCTGTGCGCAAGCAAATCCATTTTGGGCTCCGGAGGCAAAATAATGTGGTGAACGATTAAAATTCAATCAACAGAACCATCCAGAGACTGAGCCCCAGGATTTTGATCGTGCAATGACCGTTTTGATAGGAAAATTCAACCGGTGAGGGGCTGATTGTTTCACCGGCTGGGTTGACACTGCTTACGCTTTTGGGGCAGGCATCCAGGCCGATAATGATCTCAAACGGGTCTAGCTGGCCAGGAGCCGGGGTGTCTACATTCCAGGCCAGGGGTGCAGGGCTGATTAAGTTGACCAGCGAAAGCGATGCGATCGAAGCGCCCTTTCGGTAGAAGGTCTGGATGCCCGCGGGCAATGTGAGAAAGGCAGGGCTGGTTTCTTCGAGCAGGGGGCCAAACCATTCTTCAAAACGAACGATGAAATCATTCTGCTTTCGGATGGCGCAGGCCAATTCGGCTGACATTTCTTCATGCTCGGGGAAGTACGGATCGGTGAGAAGCCTGGCGTTCTCGCCCAACTCAATTCGCGTTCCACCGGCCGAGATGATCAGCGCGTTGGCCAGCAGGTTGTTGACAGGGCGAGTTGCCGGGATGTAGAGGGCGATTACGACTGGTTTACCGGCGGACAATCTGCGTGCGTTGCGCACGATACGCACCAGGTCGGTGTAATAAATATCGGGCGGCCAAATTTCGATGTAGTTATAGGTGGTGGCCGATGGGGCGAGCG
Source organism: uncultured Anaerolineae bacterium (assembly GCA_903908605.1). Lineage (GTDB taxonomy): Bacteria > Chloroflexota > Anaerolineae > Anaerolineales > Villigracilaceae > UBA5195. The sequence continues at coordinate 2,756 of CAIVSQ010000288.1, read as the reverse complement.
TCTCGATGGGCCAATTGCCCACCGCGTTGAAGACGATGGCGGCCTGGGGGTGGCGGGTTGAGACCGCTGAGATAAAATCGCCGAAAGCGAGCGGGATATCAACCGCCTGCATGGCATGGTCGTAGCCGAGCTTGGGCTCGCCAAATTGGTCGATATGCAGGCCGTCAAATGGAAGTGCCGCCAGCACAGATTCACATTCGGCCAGCAGGTGCTGGTGCCATGGTCCGTTTTTTTGCGGGTTCATAATCCCCAAAAAGTCTTCCCCAAAGGGAATGGGGTGCTGATCTTTATCGTACAGCATCCATTCGGGGTGAGACTTCCAGAATGCGGCGGAGGCGGCATAGATGGTGAGGTAGGGCATGGCGGCCATGCCGTGGCGATGAGCGGCGGCAATAAGAGCCCGGATGCGCGCGAGGGAAAGCGGCCGGCCGAGGGGGTCCAGGTAATCTTCCTGGGGAGGCACAAGCTGGTCGTGGCGGTACTGCCAATCGTAAAACTGCAGCCCATTGATGTGGTATTTCGCCAGGGTAGACATGGTCAGGTCTTCATCAACCCTGTCTGCAAAGAAATCACACAGGAAACCATAGCGTGGGAATTGAGTCCATGCGGTGAGAACATCGAAAGCGGTTTAAAAGGTCTGCGGGGTGTCATGGCCGGTCAGCGTGAGCTCCACGCCATAACCAGCCGGGCTCTTGATGGGGGGCTGCCAATAGAAGGCAAACTGATTGCTGCCAGGCTGTACCTGGCGGATCTCATGAACATGCTGCACGAGCGTCAGCCCGGAATAAACCTTCCACTCCAGGCTCAGTTGTTGCTCAGAGCCCGCTTCGAGTTCCAGGATGATCTTTACGACTTCACCCGGGCGATGGGTGCCATTGGATGGGTATAGATCGCCCCCGATCAGGTTGTTTAAATTCTTCATTTCGGTCAGCCTTTAATCCCAGTGGTTGAAATGCCCTGCACAAAATAACGTTGGAAAAGAAAGAAGATCATGACGACCGGTACGAGGGCGATTAACGAGGCTGAAAATACCTGCCCCCATTCGGTGAGATGTTCTGATTGAAAGAGTGCTATGCCGATCGGCAGGGTGCGGTTGGCCGAATCGGCTATATTGACGTTGGCCCAGGTGAATTCCTCCCAGGCGTATAGGAACGAATTGATCGTCACCACCGCCAGCCCTGGACCTGAAAGCGGCAGGATGATGCGGGTGAAGATGGTGAAGTGGCTGGCGCCATCGATCATGGCCGCTTCTTCAAGCTCATGGGGCACATTTTCAAAGACACCACGCAGTAAGAAGGTTTGCATGGATATGTTCATGGTGACGTAGACCAGGATCAGACCCCAATGGCTGTTATACAAACCGAGGTTGTGCGATATGATGAATTGCGGGATGATCAGCATGACCGGCGGGACCATCATGCCAAGCAGCAGGAGGTAAAACCATTTCTCTTTGCCCGGGAACTTGAGGCGCGCAAAGGCATAAGCCAACATGGAACTGACCATCAGGGTCAGGACGGTTGAAGCGCCGGCAACCTTGACGCTGTTCCAAAAGTACAGCAGGAAGTGATCGGTGGTGACTGCCTTGACAAAATTATTGAGGGTCGATGGAACCGGCCATAATTTTGGCGGCATTTCAAACACCATCGTCTGTGGTTTAAAGGCGGTTGAGACCATGTACCAGATCGGCACAGCCACAATGCTCAATCCCAGTAACAGGAAGAGCATGGATATCGTAGTGGTGAAAAACCTGGCGCGTTTGATATTATTCTCCTGTGGGTTTCGTCAGTAATTTCAGTTGGAAGACGCTCAGGGCAAAGACAAACACGGTTAATAAATAGCTAATGGCAGCACCATTGCCGAAATCCATGCGGGTGAAGGTGGCGCGGAACATCAAGGTCAGGATCGAGTGAGTCTGGTCCATGGGGTTGCCGTGAGTAATCAGTTGAAATGGCACAAAGGAATTGAGCCCACCCAACACCAGCACAACCAGCAGGAAAACAAAGGTAGCGCGCATCAGCGGCAGGATGATCAGCACCAGGCGCTGCCAGGGCGTAGCCCCATCCACCTCGGCGGCTTCGATCATTTCGATGGGGATGGATTGCAGACCGGCGAGGAAGATGAAAGCCGCCCAGCCGACCCCTTTCCAAATATCCACCAGGATGACCGGGATGAGGGCGAGGATGGGATCTGCCAACCAAATAACATTCTTGTGGATGAGCCCGAGCACATCCTTGAGGAAGTAGTTGACCAGCCCCCCCATGCCATTGAACATATACATAAATAAGAGCGATACGATCACCCAACTGGTGATTACCGGCAGGTAATACGCAACCCGAAAAAAGGAGCGGGCTGGAATTTTTTGGTTGAGAACCACGGCTACAAAAAAGCCCAATGCCAGTTTGACACTGACGGTGATGGTGGTGTAGACCAGGGTATTGAGTACGGCGCGGATAAATATGGGGTTGCGCAGCTGCGTGAGGTAATTATCCAACCCTACCCATACCGATCGGTCTGGATGGGCAAAATTCCATTTAAAAAAACTAATGCGAAGAGAATAAAAGAGGGGGCCAAGGAAAAACACAAACAACAGCAAGAACCCGGGCAGTAAGAAAATAATGGCGGGGATTATTTGGTAGCGTTTCTTTTCTGGTCGGGTGGGCTGGCTCATTACAACAAATCCCTTTTGAATAAGCGTTACCTGGATCATTCCGGAAGGTTTCCAGGGTGAGGGTACAAATCTCACCCTGGAAACCAGT
>CAIVSQ010000287.1 GCA_903908605.1 uncultured Anaerolineae bacterium | reverse complement strand
CCCATGGCAAATGGATACGTACTGATATCAGGTGTGTATAAAACCACACGTTGGGTAACCGCCTGGAACAAGATGCTGATCAGCAGCACGCCCGGCCAATTTCGTTCCACCCACCTTTTGCGCGGCGGGAGCAACAGCAGTGCCTGGGCCCCAACCAGGGCTAGCAACCAGGCAATAAAAAAGCGCATGCCCATTTGTTTGGCGAGTAAGTCCCCATAATAAGGGTGCAGCATCAACAGTGGATAAGCCAGCATGGCCAAAGGCAAGATGACATACCCGGTCCAACCCAACCAGGCTGGCAACCTGTTGGCGGCTTCCAATCCGTTAACCATTTTCTCCCGCAAGCGGCTGATACTGGTTAACAGCAAACCCAGGCTGGCGATGACTGCCATTACCAGCAATCCCAACAGCCCCAGCCATGTTTTGCTGCTGACTGGATTTATCCCCAGGTCTTTGGCCATCGAGAAAGTTTCCAGCATGGAAATGCTGGCCAACAGCATTGTAACGACCAGTACCAATCGCCAAAAAGTCAATCTAACGGGCGTTTTGATCATCTTATTGATTTATCGAACACAACCTGAAATATCAAACAAATAGCGGGCATCCACCAATTTGCCTTTATTTTTATCTTCCGCCTGATCCAGTAGTTTCTCGCACCCTTGCCGAATGACATCTTCGTATTTTGTCAGGTATTTCATGTGCACATACAGGTAATCATATCCGGCCGCCTTCAAATCATACGGATCTGGATGCTGTTCCAGCGCTATCCATTCCGGTAGATTGGCACCTATCGTAATCGATGAACGGATTGGGCGGCCCAGGATGGTTACTGCGCGTGGATAGGATGGGTCGAACGCCATGGTATGCGGCGCCAGTCGATCCCATTGGCGTGTGAAGATTTGCGCATCCAGTTGGGTCAGGTAAATGCTGTAGACCGGGTTGGGTATGGCGGTCATTTGCAGGCTAAACAGCGTCAGGCCGCTGAAGATGCTTGCCAGGCCCCAGGCAAATACGCCGATTTGAAAGCTTTCGCTGCGTTGACGTGCCCAAACCCACAGGAGAGGCACCGCGTAAATTTTTACCACACTGAGAAAATGCGCCTGCATACGCGATACTGCCGTTGGGCCGGCGTTCCCGGTGTATTGCACAAAAACCATTAACAAGCTGATGATAATGGAGCCGATCCAGGCCGCTTCCAGCCAGTTCTCTTCCCGGCTGAAGCCAGGGAGTTGTTTTAAAACAATTGGCAAGGCGAAGACCGCCAGGCCGGTTTCACCCAGGATGGCGACCCACTGCAGGGGATTCAGCAGCGAGAGTGAACCGATATGCGCCGAAAGCAGGCTGGGCAGGCCGAGGGTGAAGCTGACCCGGAAGTAAGTATCGCCTCCCGAGGCGGCTTGTTTTTGAAACCAGCCACTGGCGATCTCGGTGAACATGCCACCTTGTAACAGCGCCAGCACGCCGCCCACAAACATCACACCCACCCAGGTCCATAACGAACGCGGCAGGCGCAAGGAACGTTTTTGAATGACCCAACTCAATGCGGCAAAGGCCAGCCCAACATAAAGAAAAGCGAAGGTCACTTCGTTGGCCAGGGCCAACGATGCCAACAGAATCGCAATGGGGATATAGGCGTGCTTTGTTACCCGTTTGCCAGCCAGCAGCATTAAAAGCAGTGCAATGGTAATGGCACTCGTGCCCCAGCCGTTGTGGAACATGCTGAAAGAAGGATCCAGTCCTGAGCCATGCAAGAATGGAAACGGCAGGGCGGGTAAACCTTCGATGGCCCAGTATTTATAAATGGCAGTAATCAAGTTGGGGCCAGTATCTGCGCCTGAGCCGATCAAATGGATACTGGAGGAAAGTTGCCTCTGCAAGCTGATCGGTAGCAGCAAAAATAACCAGCGCGCACCACCCGCGAAGGCTAAAAATACCATTGAAGCCGTCGCGACCAATTTGCTGCCAGAAATCCGGCGCGCCACGAAACCACCATACGTCAGGGTCAATGCCAGGGTCAGTCCGCGTGCCAGGTCGAGCGCCATCCACGGACCAGCGCCCGCCAGCCGAACAAACTGCGCGGCTACCAGCAGCAGGAAGTAGTGATAGCCATAGCGCAGTTCAGGGTTGAAGGCAAAGTGAGGAGGGATATCCCCGGTCGCCATCACGGAGACAACCGAGAGATTCTGGTGATCGTCAAAAAAACCGAGGCCACGCCCAACCAGGGTGAACAGGATCACCGCTGCGGCAAAGAAAAACCAGGTCCGTGTGGAGAAAAGTAGATTTTTTAGGGTTTCCGCATTCCATCCGGGCATGTTTACCCGCAATGGCCAGGACATGATCGCACCCAGGGCGACTGTCAGCAGCGCAGCGCCCCAAAAAGCTGGGCTGGCTGGCATCCAACGCACCAACAGGTTGGCCAGCCATGATCCGATCACAAGCCCCAATCCAAGCCCCACCAACCCTCTTTCGTGCGAGGGTAGATCGAAGGATCGCAAAGTCATCAGCCAGCCCCCCAGGGTCCAGAGAGCCAGCAGTAAGAGAATGTTAATCAGGTTGATTTCGCTGAATAGGTACATGTCAGCCCTTTAGGTTGGGATTGTTCGCCGATGGTAGCAGCTCGGCGAAAAGGTCTTCGTATTGGCTAATAATTGCCGGCAGGTCGTATGAACGGGCCATGTCGCGGCTCTTGTTTTGTGCCGATTGTAGCATGGATGGGTTGCTGATCAGCCACCCAAGCCGCTCGCTTAGGGCGTCCAGGTCTCCGACTGGGAAAAGATAGCCATTTTCGCCATTACGGACAAGTTCCAGGTTGCCACCAGCGTTACTCAACACCATTGCCAGGCCCATGCCAAGAGCTTGCACCCCCACCACAGAGAGACCTTCCGAACGCGATGGCAGCACAAGCAGGTCACTGCGCGAAAACTCGGCCAACACATGTTCGGGGGTAACCCAGCCGGGCATCCAGAAACGCTCAGCCAGCCCCAGTCGGCTTACTTTTTCACGCAAAGGTTCCAGCAGTGGTCCATCACCGAGCATGGCGCATTGCCAGGGTAGTTCCTTCAGTCTAAAGAGGGCTTCAATCAGGTGCTCCGGGTTTTTTTGTTCCATAAAGCGTCCTGCGAAAACGATCCTGACAGGCCGGGGGGTGTTAGTATCTTCAATCCGAACGGGCAGTGTTTGTAGATCCACCCCATTTGGGATTACGGAAATTGGTACCTGGTAGTGTTCCATCGCCATTTTGCGGGTGAACTCGCTGACTGCCACCACCCGCGCCGCTGCATTCCAAATGGGTGGCGTGAATGGGAAAATCCACTTGAACCAGCGGTCCGTTTTTTCAGGCACGGCGCCGGGCACATCACCCAGGTGGGCGGTCAATACATAAGGGATGCCGCTTAATTTTGAGAGTGCGAAGGCGGCTGCCCCGGCGGGGACGGCGAAATGCGCATGGATTAAATCCGCCTTCCAATCGCGCAGCAGGCGCAGGCCTGCCCGCACCGCTTCCAGGTTAAATCGGGCCATTTCGGTCAGTTCAGCCCGGTAGGCGGTCTTTCGGTTAGTGTTAATGCGGATCACTCGCAGCCCGTCGCTATCCTCGGCGAGTGGCAGCCCCGGCATGTGGGTGGTCAGTACGCGAATCTCATGGCCGCGTTGAGCCAGGCCCGCAGCGATATCGCGGGCCACGCGTCCTCCTCCCCCACCTACCGGCGGAAATTCATGGATCAGAACGAGAATTCGCATACGTTCCATGACCATCCGCTTGTCTTCAAGCGCCATCTTCCAGGTTGAAATTATACGTGACTGCCGATGAAAGCCAGATGGCTCCCGGCACCGTGCAGACAATCATCAAGAAACGTGTTACCAGGGCAAGAGTGGAGGCCTGTTCCAGGGAAACACCCAATGCAGTGTAAAGAGTGGTGTAGGCCACTTCGCGCAGTCCATAGCCGTTGACGGAGATTGGCAGAACCGAGAGAAAATAGGTGATGGTTTGCACACCGGCCACTTCCCAGAAGCTGACATTCATTCCAAGCTGGCGTGCCAGCAGGAAGGTGGCAGTAATGGGCAGCAGGTTGGAAGGCCAGGCAGCCAGGAAGGCGAAGAAAAACGCTTGTGGTTGCAATCGCCAGGCCAGAAATGCTGCTGTAAATTTGGGTGAGAATTTTTCAATCAATCTACGAATCGGCAACCAAAAAGCCGTCATCCAACCTGGTTGCGCAGCGCGTAAATATCCCAATAGTGAAGCGCCAAATACCTGTAACGAGATCGGCAGCATGCAGGCCATCGCGCTCATGTTGATGATGCGGTCTAGTACCACCGACCCGATCGTGATCGTTTTGCTGCCTGTGTATGGGTGTACTGCCAGCATGCGCAACCCATCCCCACCGATGGTGGAAGGTAAAAACTGAGAGGCGAAATACCCCGCCCAATTCAGGCGATAAGCCTGCCAGATCGTGATTTTTACCTGCTGAGCCCATAATAGTATGCACCAACGCAGCGTGTTGAACCAGTAGGATAGCAGGTAACAGGCAATTGCCAGTACCACCGCCCACAGCGCAATGTCGGAGGCTTTATTTAGCACCACATCCCACTTTTGACGCTGGATCAGCCAGATAAACAATCCACTACTGGCCAATGTGCCAACCCAGCGCAGGATGGTCGCCCAGTTTTTCTTGCCAAGGCGCGTTTTTTTCTCGCTCATGTGTTTGTTCTTAGCCTTTCAGCCAGCCGGAAAGGTCCCGGTCGATCAGGACGGCCAGTTTCCGGATATCCGCGCTGAAGTGATCTTGCAGGCGTGCGCGCAGCGCAGGGTCCATTGTGGTGCGACTGGTGCGCGTGGTATTTAGCTTCTCTACCTTGTTATAAAAAATATTGACCTTTTCCATGAATCCAGCGCCGAATAGCCCGATGAATTTAACAAAGGCTTTGTAGACTGGTTGAGGTGGGTGCAACAAACGTGCGAGCATGAGAGATTTATTTTCAAAATTGGCATTGATCTGTGGAAAGACCTGGCGCTGATCGGATGGTACCCCAATGAATTCGAGGGTCTGTTCATACACCGATCGTGGATCATTGCGCAGGTCGTCAAATAAAAAGATTTTTACCTGTGATCGTGGGATTATGGTGAAAATCTTTTCCACATACTGGCTAAATTTTCCCAGCTCCCCGTACATCAGCAGTTCGCTTTGTCGCGCGCTTTTCGGGATGCTCTGGCCTTTTTGTCGCAATTCTTGCAGGTCCCAGGCTTTGCCCAGGTCTGGTTCATCTTCACGCAGCAGGCTGAGGTTCAGGCGGTGATACGACTCGATGAATTCCACTGGTTGGCGTAGGGTCAGGATGATTTTTGCGCTTGGGTCATATTGGCGCATGTTTTCAAAAGCGACCTTTGAGAATAAATAAAATGGCGAGGCTTCGCCCACGCCCAGGTGCTGCGGCCCGGCTTTCTCAAAGACCTTGTGATAATCGTCCACCGATTTAAAGGATATTTTTTGAACATTGGGGTAGTCGCTCGCGAAGTAATTCAACTCTTTTACGCCCGACATGAAGATTTTCGGGTGTTCGGAGAGGTAGGTATACAGAGCGGTTGTGCCACAGCGTGGTGCGCCTGAGATGAAAAAATTAGGGCGTTTCAATCCATTATCCTTTTCTACCCTGTTCAGCCGGTTTTGTCAGGGACACGCCTGGGGTACCAGGCGGGGCAGGTAAACTTCGATGCGGCTTTCGTCGGCTTCGATGTAAGTGAGGGGTTCTGGTTCGCTGATCATGACGATTGGCTCGTAATAACAGAGGATATAAGGTGAAACGCGCGAATTCCAGGTATTGTTTTCTTCAGCGAAAGCGCCTTCTTCTTTAATGCCCACATTCTGCTTGCCAGTCACAATCGCGGCGAAGCGGTGTGTCTTCAGATCCTGGTAAAACTGTTGCAGATAGACCTGGTTGTTGGACATGGCCATTTCCATCAAGGTCACTGCCTCGTATTCAGGCACCAGAGGTACGTTAATTTTGTGAAAAGTCAACAGGTGGCGTTCGTTGATGAAAAGCACCGGGCCTTGTGCGCTGGCTTTCTCCACCAAGCCCTTCAACTGTTTAAATGCTTGCAGATTGGCAGCTTGGTGATACTTTGGCATGGGGCCGAGTTGGAATACCAGGAATACCATCGGAATCAACAAGGCCGTCGCGCTAACCGGCCAGTTGAGGGCCTGCCAACCGCCTGTCACACTCCCAGTTTCTTCTCGAACGCGGCCGCCGATAAAAAAAGCAGTTACTACACATAAAAGCACGGCAAAGGCGTCCATGTTGTGCAAATCGCCGCCCCCGCCGATCTTGACACTGACCACCAGCCCGCCTGCGAACAAGGCCAGCAGCATGCTCCACAGCCCTGCCCAACGGATGATATGCATGGTCTTGAAGTGCTTCAGGCTGGCCACTGCCAACGTTACTAGCAGCGGGCCACTGACAATCAGGATGGCCGGTACAATACCTAGTGGGTAAGAGTCATTGGGCCACAAACGATACCACAGTTTTGCAGATGAAAAACTGGATGCAAAGGCCTGGACGTTTTGGGCGTTGCCTGAGAGGGGGATGTAAGCCGCCTGGGCCGCCAGTGCGCTGATCAGCCCGGCCAGGCCCCAACCTGCGGGTAGGGCCAGGTATCTACCTATGCGGCGTATCCCTTCACCTGCAGCCAGGTTCTGCTCCAGTAAGTAGATCGCGATAGCGATCATGGCTGGCATCGGAAACCAGTTTACGCGGCTGATGCCTGCCCAGGCCGAGCTGACGATCACCACTACCAACGACCGCCAGGGGTGACGCGCGGAGACAAATAGCAGCGGTACAAATACCATCAATTCCAGGTGATAATACACGCCAACACGCAGCAGGAATAAAAACACCCAGCCTGCGAACAGGGCCTTGAGCCAAGGTTGGTTCAAATTGATGTGGTTTTTAGGGTCAGGCTGGCTGTAACCACGCGCGTCAAATGCCCGCCAGGCCAGCGTAATGGCCGAAATGGCGCTCAACCCTATCCATAAAAAGAACTGCCAGGAACGGCTGGCAACCAGTCCCAGGGTTGAAAATATAAATGGGAATGCTTGCAACAGGTAACGGCTTGGGTGCAGGGTTGAGAGCGGCAGCGTTATCCCGTAGATTGACTTTGCAAAAAAAAGCGAACCGTAATAATACCGGCTGGCTTCTGACCATCCCATCGAAAATGGATAAGGGGTCACCAACTGCAGGCGCAGGAAGACTTCGTAACACACACCCATCGTCACCAGGGCGCCGGCAAAACCGGCCGCCCAGCTGCTTCGAAAGGTTAACTTAAACGCGCCAGCGGCGATCAGTACCAACCACCAGACCGCCCAGTAAAACACGATCATGGTCAAAACCGGGTCCTGGGTCGATTTCTTAACCACTTCGCCCACCCGGAACGTGAATTTCAGGGTAGGAATCAGCGCCACTACCCCGATAAAGATCAGTGCGGGGATCAGCCTGGGAATTTTTAGTTTCTCACCGGGGAATTTTTCCAGGAAATCCAACAGCCTGTCTGCATTCCCCTTGCGGATCCAAAGAAACAGCAGCACACAGCCTGCCAGGGCCGAGAGGTATAAAACCAGCGGGATCATCCACACCGAGCGCCACATAATAACTTTAAGCTCTATCCAGCGTGTGATCGACCAGACCAGGATGACCAGGTTGGCCAGGAAGGTGAAAACAAAACTGGTTTGCCAGAAGGTGGAGGTAGGAATTTTCCTCACGTTTTTTCCCTTTGAGAACGATCCATTTTTGCCATCACGCCAGGGAGTGTCAACGCACCGGGCAGGCTGACCAGCATCATCAGCAGACGATGCAGTACCGCTACGGTCGCGCTGACCGCCAGGCTGACCCCGCCAAATCGGGATAAGAGGAAAGTGACGGTCAGTTCCTGTACGCCGTATCCGTTGATCGAGACGGGCACCAGGGAAACAAAATAGGCCAGGCTGAACAGCCCGATGACCTTCCAAAGCGGCAGGCTTTCGCCCAGGCTTTTAATCAATATGTAATTGGCTGAGAACGAGAAGAACATGTGAAGCAAAGCGCACACCAGGGAAAGCAACAGTGCTGATGGCTTTTTCAACCAGATGGAAAATGATTCGACGGTGCGTAGCAGGAAACCCCAGCCTTTTTGCCACAGGCTGGCCAGGGAAATAGACTGCAGAATCGCTCCGGTTTGCAGCAGTTGCCACAGTCCCAAGGGCGCTGCCAGCGACATGCCAATCATGTTGACCACCCGGTCTGCCGCGATGGATGCCAGGCAGATCGCCTGGTCATACCCCATTTGAATGGCGCCTGCCAGCCGGACCACATCACCGCCGATGGTGGTGGGTAGAAAATTATTCGCGAACAACCCGGTGAATACCAGCGAGAGAGTATCTTTGAACGCAATCTTTACACCACCTGAGCGCAGTAAGATATGCCAGCGCAAGGTAACGAAAAATCGCGATAAGATCACGCAGCTTGCGGCCAGGGTCAGGTTCTGCAGCGAAACACGTTGCAGTGCGTTTTGAATATCGTCCCAACCACCCTGGTATAGCAAGACACCCAGCAGCACAATTGCCAGCAGAGTGCCTGCTGTTCGCAGCAGCAAGGGGCGGTTGGCTTTTATCCAGCTGGTCACTTTTCTTCCGAACCTTGTTTCGCCTGCTCCCGGATAACCTTGCGGACGGTGTAGGTCGGCTTTTGTTGAGATTCATGGTAAGTACGCACGAGCAGTTCTGCGATCAGCCCCATCAGTATAGCCTGGAAGCCAGTCATCGCCGCCAGCATGGCCATGATAAAAATCGGTGAAGTCAGAATGTCGATTTGCATGAAAAACTTACGAATCGTCAGGAATAACACTCCCAGCAGGCTGGCAGCGATCAATACGATCCCGCCGCCGCCGAACAGGTAAATCGGCTTGTTTGCGGAGCGCGTCAGGAACTGAACCGCTATCAGGTCTAAAACCACTTTGATAGTTCTTTCAAGCCCGTATTTGCTCTTGCCAAATTTTCGCGCATGGTGCCGAACCGGCACTTCCAAAATTTTTGCTCCGACCGAATTGGCATAAACAGGGATGAAGCGATGCATTTCGCCATATAACTTAAAACCAGTGATTACCTCGCGGCGGTAGGCCTTCAATGTGCAGCCGTAGTCGTGCAGGTGAACGCCGGTGACGTTTGAAATCAACCAGTTTGCCATGTGTGAGGGTAGGTTGCGGGTAAGGGCATTATCTTCGCGATCTTTACGCCACCCAGAAACAACGTCATAGCCTTCATTCAGCTTTTCCAAAATCATCGGGATGTCAGCCGGGTCGTTCTGCAGATCGGCATCCAGGAACACAATCACATCCCCAATCGCATGATCGATCCCCGCGGCGATGGCCGTTGTCTGGCCAAAATTTCGTCGAAGCTCGACCACCACAATGTGTGCGGGGTCCTCCTGAGCCATTTCCTCCAGCAGCTTGGCGCTGCCATCGTGTGAGCCGTCATCCACATAGATGACTTCCCACGTCTGGTGGATATCTTTGAGAGCCGTTTTCACTGCCTGGTGCAGCAGGCGTAGGCTGTCTACTTCGTTATAAACAGGGATCACGACGGATAAATCCAGCGTGGTTTTCGTCAATAGGTTGTTCATTACTTCCTCCGAAACAGAAACATGGTTCCGCTATCATCGGGCTCAAGTAGGACTGAGTTGGCGGAGCATTTTCGTGGTGCGCTCTTGGTGACTAATTCAAAATGATCCAGGCGACCAGACTTGTTTAGCCAGTCATTTTTGCCTAGGTTCTTTTGCTCAGCCAGGATAAAATCGGTCTCTCCCAGCCACTGTTCTGCCAGAGCCTCGTTCCACCAGCCGTGCTTTAGCAAAGCGTTATTGTCTGAGCTTATTTTATACGAATATGTACCGTGCAGTTGAGGTGGAAATATGGCGACATTGTCCAGGTATAAGAGAGTTACGGGGGAATACCCGGCCCAGTAAACCCTGGATCCCGCCGGAATCGATTTGCCAAGCAATTTCCCGGCCGCTTCGTAGCTGGGGATCACGTCCATGGAACAGTCATATGCAGTGTAGTCACCTGCCATCACCGGTGCCGCTGAGAAAAGGCTGCCCACCAGCAGGATGATCATCAGCCCCAAGCCTCTTTGCCTGAGCGCCCAGGCCCGATGCAACCAGCCTGCTGCGATTAAGATCGTTAATGCAATTGATAGCACAGCCAGGACCGGGAACCAGGTATGTGCCAGGTCATAAATGGTTTTATATTCAAGCTGAAACTTATTTGCGATCACTTGCCAGACTGCTGTGTTTCGCAATATTGGAATCGGCAGGTTTAGCAGCTTTTTGTAAAAGAGCTCTCCGAATAATTTTTCGGCCGCGTTTTCAGCACTGTAGGCCATGCCAGCCAAAAGCCCAAGCATAGCCAGCCCCCCGGCCCACACCAGCCAGCCAGCCGGGCGCAGATTCCAGCCTAGTACGGCATCTTTCTGCCCGTTGCCAGCCAGGCCGAGGCTCAGCAGGACCAACCCCAGCCCAGTGTAAAAAGAGGTATAGGTTGGGAAGCAAAAAACGCAGTAATCATTGCCGAGGGCAGCCCATGCATGTAAAACGAAAAGGGCTACCAACAGTGTCGATAAAAAGACAGCTGCTTTGAAGTTATCACTTTTCCAGTCAGCCCGCCGGGGCCAAAAAATCCAGGTCGCCAGGCTGCCTGCCAATGCTGCAAAGTGATAACGGAATGCCAGGAAAAAACTCGCCGCCCGAAATTCGATTGGGTTATCCGGGTTCCAGGTAGGGATGCTTTTGGGTGGAAACCAGGGTTTCAGGAAACTAAAAGGCAACCACTTGGCCCACAATTCCAGAATTTTCGGCCAATAGAACAGGTGCACACCGCCAAATACCACGAACATGCCCGCTAACGACCAGGACATGCTTTTCCACCCCTTTGCCCATAGTACGTACAGTGCCAGCAGCGGCAAGATGGGCAACATGTTGATGCGTGTCATCACGATGGTGCCTGCCAGCAAACCGCCTGCAAGCAAGTGCCATGCCTTGCGGTCGGAGCCGAGGCTAAACCAAAGTGTCCAGGCCAGCAGGCAGGCGATCAATCCCTGGGATGCTGCCATGGCGTACATGCGCGTGGCAGCTGGGTTGAGCGCGGTTAGTAACACGATTCCAGTCGCAATCCAGCGTCCGCCCATGCGTCTTGTTGTCAGCCAAAGCCCCAGGATCATCATGGCTCCCAGGGCCACTGCCAGCATGCGCCCAGTACGTAGGCCGGGACCAAAGATCATTTCCACCCAACCCGGGATCAGGAACGCGAGTGGCATCTGGTTGGTCCACGGGCCGTAGTCCTGGAAAGGAGTGTATTGACCCGAGGCAAACAACCAGCCTTTAAACAGGTAGAGTCCTTCATCCAGCACAGAAATTTGCCGGTGGGCAAAGGTCCACAAGCTAAAGATGTAAGCAACCATCCCCAGTACAGCCGAAAGATCGGCCAATACTGGCCGATCTAGGAAAAAGCGAAGAAACTTTCGGGTGCCTGGCATGGACTTTTCCATGTTGTGGTTTGTTCTGTGTTGGTTAAATCTACCTGGAAAGAGGCTTGATTTTATTTCTTGGCAACCCGCTTCAGGTCGGATTCCACCATCATTTCCACCAAATCCTTGAAACTGGTCTTGGCGACCCAGCCCAGGTCTGTCTTGGCTTTGGATGCATCGGAGATAAGCAGATCCACTTCGGCCGGGCGGTAGAAGCGCGGATCCTGAACGACATAATCTTCGTAGTTCAGGCCGACATACTTAAAGGCCAGATCGCAGAACTCACGCACTGCGTGTGTTTCCCCGGTTCCGATCACGAAATTGTCGGGGTGGGAATGCTGCATCATCAACCACATTGCTTCGACGTAGTCGCCAGCGAAACCCCAGTCGCGCCGGGCTTCAAGATTGCCCAGTCGCAGCTCTTTGGCCTGGCCCTGCTTGATCTTTGCCACTGTGTTGGAAATTTTACGGGTGACAAACTCAAGTCCGCGCCGTGGGCTTTCGTGGTTGAATAAAATACCCGAGGT
>CAIVSQ010000286.1 GCA_903908605.1 uncultured Anaerolineae bacterium | reverse complement strand
GGATTGTGGCAGGGGTGGGCGGGGCTCTCGGGGAACTCTCAGGTTACATGGCGGGCTACAGTGGCCAGGCTGTCATTGAACGCGGCCATATTTATGATCGAATCAAACCCTATATCGAGAAATATGGCGCTGCAACCATTTTTGTCCTAGCCGCCATCCCCAATCCTTTCTTTGACCTGGGTGGCATGGCAGCCGGCGCATTAAAGATGCCAATTGGCACCTTCCTTACATGGTGCATCCTAGGCAAAATTGTCAAGATGTTGGTCTTTTCATATGCCGGCGCATATTCAATCGACTGGATTTACCAATTCATGAAGTAGGCAGGTTTCTTATGAGCGAAAATTCAAACATTGACAATTACCTGGAAAAACATATGGACGACAGCATTGCTGAGCTTTCCAGGCTGGTGGCCCAACCGAGTGTAGGCGCTCAAAACTGGGGCATGCAGGAATGCGCAGACCTGGTCGCAGATATGCTGCGCAAGCGTGGTTTTGCAGTCGAGATCCTGCCCACGGGCGGAGCACCCGTGGTGCTTGGTGAACGCAAAGGCCGGGTAAATAAAACCTTGCTTTTCTACAATCATTACGACGTTCAACCCGCCGAGCCACTCGAACTTTGGGAAACCCCTCCCTTTGAACCAACTTTGCGCGATGGCAAGCTTTATGGTCGTGGCGTCAGCGATGATAAAGCACACATCACCAGCCGCCTGCTGGCCCTGGATGCTTTCCTGGCGGAAGAAGGTGAACTTCCTTGCAATGTAAAATTTATCATTGAAGGTGAAGAAGAAACCGGCAGCCTGCATCTCCCCGCTTTCATCACCGCCAACAAAGAAAAACTCGCCGCGGATGCCTGCATTTGGGAATTTGGTGGCGTGGATCATCGTGAAATTCCGATGCAGTACCTCGGTTTGCGCGGTATTTGCTATGTTCAGCTCACTGTTGAAACCGCTTCCATCGATGTACACTCCGGGCAAGGTGGTTCCATTTTCCCCAATGCGGCCTGGCGCCTCGTTTGGGCACTAAACACCCTCAAAAGCTCGGAGGAGAAGATCCTTATTCCTGGTTGGTATGATGAAATCATTCCCCCCACTCAGCGTGACCGTGAACTGTTTGAGGCGCAACCTGACCCTGCCCAGGAATACATGGAACGATATGGCGTCAAACAATTCTTAAAAGGCATGACCGGTGGAATAGATTTACAAATGGCCGAAGTATTCGAGCCCACCTGTACCATTTGCGGATTAACAAGCGGCTACCAGGGAATGGGCTCAAAAACGGTCCTGCCCGCCAAAGCCTCGGCCAAAGTGGATTTCCGCATCGTCCCCGGCCAAACCATCGATCGCTGCCTGAAACTGCTGCGTCAGCACCTCAACACCCAGGGTTTCGAAGATATCCAAATCGAATTCCTGGGGGGTGGCCCGGCCGCCAAAACCAACCCGGATGATCCTTTCATCAAGTTGGTGGTTGATACAGCGGAAGAGATTTTTGAATCAAAAATGGAATTGATCCCCATGGTCGGGGGCAGCGGACCAAACTACCCGTTTGTTCATGAGCTAAACCTACCCGTCGCAACCGCCGGGCTGGGTTACCCCGATACGCGCGCCCACGCCCCCAATGAAAACATTCGCATTGACCTGTACTTCAAGCATGCCAGGCACATGGCACGTGTATTGGCGCAGTTTGGATCCATGGCCTGAATCTGGGTCAAATCTGCGGATTCCTCAAAAAACAAAATATCAAATTTGGCGATATAATTTACAAATTCATTCAACCCATAAGGCACCAGGAGGCTATATGCTTGTCGGCGAACGCATGTCAAAACCTGTAATTACGATCTCACCAGATATGCCCATATCAGAGGCTTTAAACTTGATGAAGAAGGAGCGAATTCGGCGCGCTCCTGTTGTTCGCGATGCAAAACTGGTGGGTATCGTTTCAGATAAAGACCTACTGAATGCTTCGCCTTCACCCGTCACCACCCTGAGCATCTGGGAAATGAACTACCTGCTCAGCAAAGTGACCGTAGCACAGGTCATGTCTCCAAACGTGATGACGGTCACCGAAGACACACCCATCGAACAGGCCGCTCGTATCATGGCTGATAATAAAATCGGCGGTTTGCCGGTCATGCGCGACGGACACGTTGTTGGCATAATCACCGAGACCGACCTCTTCAAAGTATTCCTTGAGCTGCTCGGCGCTCGCGAGCCAGGCGTTCGCGTAACAGCATTGATCGAAGACCAACCCGGGCAACTTGCCAACATCACCGAGGCCATTAGCACCCGCAAGGGCAATTTCATTTCGTTTGGCCAATTCTCCAGTGGTAAAACCAACACCAAGATGGTGACCTTCAAAGTTCGTGGTTTGAGCTTGGATGAAGTCAAAACCATTATCAGCCCGGTGGTAAAGGAAATTCTGGACATCCGGTCCTGATATCAGTTCACTACAATCGAGTAGGGAGCGGTGATTAACCGCCCCCTCTCACACCACCGGACATGCGGGTCCGC
>CAIVSQ010000285.1 GCA_903908605.1 uncultured Anaerolineae bacterium | reverse complement strand
CGACATATCGATAATATTATTTTTTCAATAATTATTATTATAATGTTATTTGTTGTTGCATTTCCTATACTTACTACCACATTTCCGGAGTATTCATTTACTGCCAATGATGCTTTTTCTGGTTTTGGTGCGGTCGAGGAATTTAAAAATCCATATACCGACAAAATAGAGCAATTTCGCTGGAGCGGGGCTATAAGCACTATTTATTTCCGGGAACAATGGAGTGATTATTATCGACTCGGATGTCGTGCCAAACAGATTACCACGTTACGGGTCTATGCACCAGGGCAAAAACAAACAATCATGTATATTTCAGGGATTGAAGCACAAATAGATGATCGCGTACGACATATTTATTTGTTGCAATGTCTCAAAACACAAATAAAAATTTCAAGTACGTCGAATTTTGAGCCTACGAGTACAGAGACACGCAAAATCACGTTTGCAATCAAAGAAATCAAGCGTGGAATTTACCCAATATTTATCCGTAAATATATTAAGTGGACGAGCGCGATCATTGTCAGTCTATTATTTGTCATATTGAGCATTATAAATGTGTGGTTACTCGATCGTCGACCCAAAATTACGCACGCGTTAATCCTATCGTTATTGATGTTGATTTATTGGGATATTGTTCAGAAACCGGAAATGCTCCGGTTGGCGCTTCAGGCTTATGTATTTGGGGCCTATGTATTGGTAGGGAGCTCTCTGTACAACTATGTAAATGGAATTGCTTCGGTGTCTTTTGAAGGACGGTATAGCGCCACCGGTGTGAATGCGGTTGATCTGGCGCTCATTCTCATCCTGGGGATGCCCATTGCAATTCATTTATATTTTTCAGCTGGCCAGGAAAAAGGCGGGATGTTTTTCAGGATTGTAAATTTAGCTTATATACCGTTGGCAATTTTTACAACCATTCTCAGTGGCAGCCGGACTTCCTTGTTGGCAGGGATCCCTTTTGGGGTTTACCTGGTTACAAGTGCCAAAATTAAGTACGATCGTAAAATTTTGGTGCTGGGTGGTCTGATCATTTCCATCCTGGCGATGTACTTTCTTGTTCCACAATCCATAAAGACCCGCTTGGCGACCCTGGCGACTTCGATTGAAACTGGTGATATCGGTGGGCGAGTGGAGTTGTGGCGCCAGGCGATTATGGTCTTTGCCAGCCATCCGGTTGGCGGCCTGGGGAGCGGCACGCTTGAGACTTTTATCGGGACTGCTGCACATAATACCTTTATCTCCGTTTTGGCCGAGACTGGCCTGGTTGGGTTTGTTTTGTTTGGCCTCATCCTTGTCCTGGTTGTGTTGGATGCCTTCAATAATGCACGTGGCAACTCGGGATTGTGGGTGAGTCTCTTTTTTACATGGGTAATTGGTGTGTGTTCATTATCCTGGGAATTTAGAAAACTGACCTGGTTGCTTTTAAGCTTCATTGTGATTGATGGCAATTCTGTGTTGGAGCAATCAACCAGGCTGGTACGCAAGAAGATTTCATGGTATGCCAATCGTTCTGAGCTTAACGGTGGGGAAATTGTTGCGAGTCAATCTGACAGCTAATCGATCCAAAAGGTAGATTGAGTATTCAAAAACCTAAGGATTGGTGCTGAATTGGAGTTCGTTGTGAAAAATATTAGTTTACTTGTATTCACGCTCCCCCTGCTGTTCCTGGTCACCTGCCTGGTTAGCAATTCGGGTCAGCCGGTGATGCCCACACTCGCCCCACAAGCAAATTCAGCCTTTGCGGTTGGCACTATGGCCACGGTGGCCAAGCCGACAGTTACGCCTACCCCGCAATTGGTTGCGAAAACTTATTATGTTTCAACGGTGGGGAGTGACTTGAACACTGGTACAAAAACACTGCCTTTTAGAACAATATCAAAAGCAGCCAAAGTTGCCCGGGCAGGAGATGTCGTCAATATTCAGGCCGGTGTCTACAATGAAATGGTTAAGCCAATGTTTTCCGGTGTTCCTGGCCGTTATATCACCTATAAAAATGCGGGTGATGGAGAGGTTATCATCGATGCTCAGAGCGGAAAACGCCCGGCAGGGATTGTGATTACCAACCTGAGTTATTTAATTTTTTCCAACCTGACGGTCAGAGGGGCAAATCTTTATGATATTTGGCCTCGTTCAGGTGTAGCCGTGCTGGATGGATCGCATCACATTATTCTGGATGGCATCACAAGCTATGATAATTACTTTGGCATTATGGCTTATGGGCGCGAGAAACCAGTCTCGTTTATTACTGTTCGCAACTGCAAAACATATAACCCCGATAATAATCTTGGCAACGTGCATTATGGAATATTCTTTTATAAACGGGTTTACGATTCGATTATTAGCCGAAATCACGTTGCTTATACACTGCCCGAGGAGCAGAGCTATGGGATAGAAGTTTCAACAGATTACCCTGGTGACCAGACCTACGGCCCGCGGCGGATTGTTATTTCAGAAAACGAAGTGGATCACAACGAATCTCAGGGGATTCATACCTGGAACGCAGTGGGGGTATTGATTAGTGGTAATTACCTTCATGATAATGGCGCCACAGGCATTCAGATTGAAGATGGCTCTGAGAATATCATTGTAGAAAAAAACCGCAGTGAAAATAACGCCCAAAAGTATGAGTTTGAGACCGGCGTGTGGATTGATCATTCCAAAAATGTGGTGGTGCGTAATAACAGCTTAAGCAAAAACAAAATTGGTTTGACGATTACATATTCGGATAGGGTAATTGTGCGGAATAATGTAATTTACCTCAATAATCGAGGTGCGGACAACCTGGTGAATGCGGCAGGTTTGATTGTTGATGACGGCGCTAACAATATTTCGATTACAAACAATACGTTTTATAAAAATGGGGTGGTTGGCATGCAGCGTGGGGCTGTGAATTTTGGTGCTTTCCATGCTTCATGTGCCAATATCAATTTCAAGAATAATATTATTTCAGATACTGCCAATAACCTTGTGCTTATCCAAGTATCTTGTTCGAATTTTGCGTCGGATTACAATGACTTCTTCAGCTCCAGCCCAATGATCATTCGTTGGGATAACCAAAAATTAAACTGGAAAACTTATCGCACCGTCAGCAAGCAAGATGTGCACTCGCTCACAAACGCCCCTCTTTTTGTAAATTCGCAGACATCCAATTTTGCATTGCAACCGCTAAGTCCTTTGAAGGGGAAGGGAACGGTTCTGGCACACACAGCCGGTGCGGGAAGCGGCCGGTCTGTGGTTGTTACCGATGCCAGCTATTTTTGCGATGGTTTTGGTGTGGGTCGTGGCGATCTGTTGACCATTGGTGCAAACCTGGTCGTCATTACCAGCATCAATTATCAGACTAATACAATCAATATTGATCGTGAAATAAGCTGGAATAAGAATGAGCCCGTCCGTTTCCGGAATGAGGCTAACCCACCAGATATGGGTGCCGGGTTTTTGCCATGATTAATTTGGGGTTACTCAGGAACAGGTTGGTTTCTGATGCAGACTGACATTATGAGCACACCTCAACAGCCTGGTAAGGTAAGCGTGGTGGAAGTCGTCGGCGTTGCTGGAGCAGGCAAGTCAACGCTGTGCCAGGCGCTGGGAGAATACCCGAAATTATTCCGGTTGGATAACTTCCCTGATGTGCGCAGGTTGGAGAATGCTCCTTTTTACCTTGGCAATGGTTTGAAATTGATACCCAAGTTGCTGCGTCTCGATCGGTCGGGCAGCCGGCAGTTAAGCCGGCGGGAATTTGCCTGGTTGACAATTTTGCATGGCTGGCCGACTCTTTTTCGGAAGGCAAGAAATGATGGTTCGGTGATCATCCTGGATCAAGGTCCAATTTATCTGATGGCCGAGCTGCTCTTGTTTGGACCGGAATACCTTCGCAAGGAGGCTGCTGAATTCCTGTGGCAGGATCTTTATAACCAATGGCGTGACATCATCACCATGGTGGTTTGGTTGGATGCGCCTGACGAAATTCTTTTGGATCGGATCAGGACCCGTCAGCAAGACCATATTGTGAAAAACCAACCCCTGCAGATGGTTGTGGAGTTCCTGGCTCGTTATCGAAGACAGTATGAAGTCATTATGGCCGGGCTGGCAAGCCAGGCGAACAGTCCGAAAGTGCTCCGTTTTGATACGGGCAGCCTGTCAACCCAGGCAATTGCCAGGCAGTTACCTGTTGAACTTAATTTCTGAAGGCAGCGCTGATGATTTCTTCCAAAAAAAGACTTTCCATTTTTTTGCCAGGTCTCTACGATGGGGGCGCTGAGCGCATCCTGCTTAACCTGTCGGCTGGGATTGCCGACCGGGGATATCTGGTTGATCTGGTTCTTGCACGGGCCGAAGGTCCGTATATGGATGAAGTACCGCCGTCCGTCCGTGTGATTGATTTAAAGGCAAGCCGGGTCTTGAGCTCTGTGCCCGCTTTTGTGAAATATTTGCGGTCTGAACGGCCTGCCGCGATTTTATCTGCATTGTACGCCAACCCGGTAGCCATCTGCGCCAGGTTTGTGGCGGGTGTGCCGGTCAGAGTGGTCGTCAGCGAGCACAACACCCTGACCAGTGTTGCACGGGGTGAGAATGATTTGCGTTGGAAGATGTACCCGGTGATGGCGCATTGGTTATACCCGCTGGCCGATGGTATTGTGGCTGTTTCAGAGGGTGTGGCGGTTGATCTGGCACAGGTCGCAAAGCTGGATCCATCCAAGATTGATGTTATCTATAACCCGATCGTTACACCTGACCTGTACACAAAGTCATTGGCTGGCCTGGATCATGCCTGGTTCAAGCCGGGTGAGCCTCCGGTTGTGCTTGCTGTGGGTCGCCTGACCAACCAAAAGGCTTTCGATGTCTTGATTAAAGCCTTTGCGCAGGTGAGGAAATCCATGGTGTGCAGGTTACTCATCCTGGGTGAGGGTGAAGAACGCCCCAAACTGGAAGCCTTGACCCGGCAGCTTGGCCTGGAGCAGGATGTCAGCCTGGCAGGTTTTGTCGCCAACCCATACCCATATTTTGTTCATGCGGCTTTGTTTGTCTTATCTTCCCGGTGGGAAGGTCTTCCGACTGTGTTGGTGGAAGCGATGGCCTTAAAGGTTGCGGTTATTTCCACAGATTGCCCCAGTGGTCCGCGTGAAATATTAGACAACGGCAAATTGGGGACACTGGTGGCGGTCGACGACCCGCTTGCCTTAGGATTAGGCATGGAAAACTTGCTAAAGAAACCCGCCATGCGTTGGACGAAGGAATGCGGGCAGCCCTTTGAACTTGAGTTTGTGACCAACCAATATATCGACCTTCTTTTTGGTTCACAGCAGGTTCACAGCAGGCTTGAGGGCGCTGGTATTGGCGAGCTTCACCCAGAAATTTGATGGATAGGGAAAAAATCAGTGATGGCTGCGAATCTTACAGACAAGCGCGCCCCCCGTGTATTGGTTGCCGGGCATCTGCCACCTCCGATGGGGGGTATTGGCACCTATTACCAGATGTTGCTGGCTTCTTCCTTTCCGGGCCGGGTCAACATGCGTTTTATCGATACGTCTTCGCGCAGGCGTCCTTTGGCCAAGACGGGCAGTTGGGGAGTATTAAACCTGGTATTTGCCGTGGTTGATTGTGTTCGCTTTGCCTGGGTTGTATTGTTCTTCCGACCAGAAATTAGCCATATCGCCACAGCTTTTGGGCTTTCTTTTGTTAAGCACAGTGTTTGTGTGGTGATTGCCCGTTTGTTTGGCAGTAAAGTTCTGATCCACCCGCACTGCAGTTATGCCATTATGTATGAGCAGCGGTCGAGGGGATGGCAGTGGTTTGTACGCAAGGTGACTGGTCTGTGCAGTGGTGTGGTGGCATTGTCGAATGAATGGAAAAAATTCCAGGGAAAGGTGCCTGGGTGCCGGATTTATTATTTGCCTAATGCCATTAATACCCAGGATTTTATGGCGATTGGGTTGGAAAAAATTCAATCAAAAGCGGCTGAAGATAGCCTGCATATCCTTTACCTGGGATATTTGGGTAAGGCTAAGGGCACTTTCGATCTCATCCATGCGGCAAAAGCGGTGCTTGAACATGAACACCGTGTCGTTTTTGACTTAATTGGCCAGGAGTTGACCACCGGGGAGTTGGGACAATTAAATTACCAGGTGGCTGATGGTGGTCTGGAAGAATTCATCCACATTCATCAGCCGGTTAATGGACCTGAAAAGATCGCTGCGTTTAGAACAGCCGATATTTTTGTGTATCCCTCCTATCACGAAGGAATGCCGATGGCGGTTATTGAAGCAATGGCTTGTGGACTGCCCATTATTGCCAGCGAGGTTGGCGGTTTGCCAGACCTGGTTTTACACGGTCAGAATGGCTTGCTGGTGCCCGCAGGTCAGCCGGATCAATTGGCAGCGGCTATTCGCAAGTTGGTTATCGACGCAGACATGCGTTATTCAATGCAGGTTGTCAGTTATCAAATGGCCCAAGAAAACCATGATATGGAGCGCCTGGTTTTGAAGTTGGTAGATATTTACAATGCGGTTTTAATGCTCTGAGCTAGTAGACCCAATAAATCACTCGCTGCCTGTTTTCATCCCCCACTTTTATACAACATAACTGGTTTTGAATAAGGAGTATTTTGCATGCACATCCTCTTGATGGCGCAATGTTACGCTCCTGAAGACGTAAGCGCTGCTGTATTGATTACTGAGCTGGCGGCTGATCTTGTCAAGCGCGGGCATCGCCTTTCAGTAGTCACAGGAGCGCCAAGCTATCCTCTAGGGCGTGTTTTCGATGGTTATCGTAACGGAATTTTTGAAAGGGAAATAATCGATGGTGTAAATGTCATCCGTACATGGAGCTACATCTCACCCTCCAAAAGGATGCTGCCACGGTTACTCCATTATGGCACCTACAGCCTGACAGCATTTTTTGGTGGGTTGGCGGCAGGGCGCCCGGACGTGATCCTCAGCTTTTCACCCCCTTTGCCGTTGGGCCTTTCGGCATGGTTGCTCGGCCTGATTTACCAGGTTCCCTGGGTGCTACAAATTGAAGATTTATTTCCAGATGCTGCAGTTGCGGCCGGTGTGATTAAGGATTCGAAAATAATCCAGTGCTTTTATCAGTTGGAAAAATTTCTTTACCGGCATTGTCAACGTGTATCGGTGATCTCACAAAGCTTTGTAGAAACCATGCTCAAGAAACAGGTTCCGCGCTCAAAAATTGAACTCATTCCTGTTTGGGCAGATCCCGAGGAAATTCGCCCGATGTGCAAAGAAAATAATTTCCGGCATCTGAATCAATTGGAGGGGAAATTTGTGATTTTGTATGCAGGGAATATCGGGTTTACCTCGTGCCTGGAAGATTTGCTGCATGCTGCCCAGCTTTTGCAAGGGGATAGCCATATTCAGTTTGTCATTGTGGGTGAGGGTGTCCATAAATCTTCATTGCAGGCAGAGGTGGAAAAGACAAAGAGCACGAATGTTACTTTTTTGCCTTACCAGCCGCGCGAAAAATTCTCAGAGCTGCTTGCTGCGGCTGATATGAGCGTTGTTACGCTGAATAACGCTGCCGCGCTCTCCTCGATGCCAAGCAAAATATTCAACATTATGGCAAGCGCTCGACCGGTTTTGGCAATCAGCCCGCCAGGCAGCGAACTGATGCAGATTGTCACGCAAGCAAGATGTGGGATTAATGTTCCACCAGGTTTACCAGGTGAGATTGCTTCTGTCATCCTGCGGTTAAAGGGCCAGGCAAAAGTGCTTGCTCAATTGGGCAAGAATGGGCGCACCTGCCTGGAAAAAAAATATTCGCGTGTACGTTGTGTTGATGCTTTTGAAAAAATGTTGTCCTCTCTCACTACTCAGTCACCTCAATTGGCCACTACAGAAAGGCGGAGTCGATGAATGCTGAAACTTTTGCAGAATGGATGCGGCGACAGGGTCATAAAGTATACCGAACAGCCAGCAGCTATTGGTATACGGCCGGACCTGGTGTTTTACAAGCCTTCCCATACCACTGGGTGATTACGCCACAGTCCAATGAAATTCGCGATTTGATGGTTGCTAAAAATATTGTTGCATTGCGATACTCATCCCCTGTGGACGTTAAGGCTGGCAAGCTGAGTTATCACATTATTTTGAAGAAACCATACGAATTGGAAATGTTGAAATCCCAGGCGCGCAATGGTGTTAAGCGCGGGTTGGAGCACTTTGCTGTTGAACAAATTTCCTTTGAGCGATTGGCTACTGAAGGGTGGGCCCTTCAGCAGGATACGCTGATGCGGCAGGATAGATTGAGAAGTATGACTCGCAAGGAGTGGGAACTCATTTGCCGGTCAGCGAAAGACTTGGCGGGTTTTGAGGCCTGGGCGGCAATTTCTAATGGCGAATTGGCGGGTGCCGTTATTATTTGCCGGATCGATGATGTATTTAACGTTCCCTATGCGATGAGCCACAGCCGATTTTTAGGTGAGCATGTCAATAACGCTGTTTTTTATACTGTTAGCCAAGAAATGTTAAATCGGGAAGGGGTCAAGCGCATATTTTTTACGGTGCAGTCACTGGATGCCCCGGCCAATGTCGATGAATTTAAATTTCGTATGGGTTTGGAACCCATCGCTGTGCGCCAATGCGTTGATTTTCATCCAATGGTGGAGCCATTTATCAGCTCTGGTTTGTACTCGCTGACAAAAAAAATGCTGCAGAAGGACCCAAACAATCCAACGCTGGCCAAGGCTGAGGGTATGCTGCGGTTTCATATCGAAGGCAAGTGCGATCTCCAGAAACAGACCTGGGCGGAATGTTTGCTTAAGGATAAGGAACGGCTTTTGCAAAATCTATCGCATGCCAGCAGTCATTGACTTGGACTGGCGACATCTTTGTTGCAAGTCCAAGCTTTATTGGTATGTGAATCATGTTGTTGAGCTGCAAGGAGAAAAACATGACCAGTGTTTCTGGATGCCAACTACCGTGTGTACCCGGGTTATCCGAAGGATTAGCTCAAACGGAGCGGCTGTCTTTATTGCGAAAGTTTAAATTATGGCTAGCGGTTCCCTGGAACTACCAGGTTAAACCATGGCTCAAACATTTTTATCGCCTGTATGCCAACTTGACTGTGTCCAGCAAGTTGGAGCAGCAAGAGGTTGGGCAGAAATCCTCGACAGCGGAGAGAGCTTTTGGAAAACAGCAAAACGTGAGTGCTGGGGATTGGGTGATGGTTAAACCAGAGGGCGAAATACTGGCCATGTTGGATCCATTCAAAGAGACGCGCGGTTGTGCATTCCTGGATGAAATGTATCCATATTGTGGCACCAAACAAAGAGTGCTTAAGTCAATGGAAAGGTTCCTGGATGAACGTGATTACAAGGTAAAAAAAGTGAGCGGTATCTTCTTACTGGAAAACGTAATTTGCCAGGGCACCCCGGCTTTTGGAAAATGTGATCGTTGTTGTTATTTATTCTGGCGGGGTGAATGGCTGGAGAAAATTCCAGATTCGTAGCTATTTCGTCAATTTTATTGCGATACCTGAGTGGAGGACGTATGTTACGTACAAAAGTTCAAATGGACGAGACAGTCTATTTCAAAAATCAAACCGATGCACAATTGTCATTCCGTTTTTCACTATCAAGCTTTATCAAGCGCGTTTTTGATTTTACAGCTTCCTTGCTGGGGCTGATTATCCTGTTTCCGTTTTTCGCCCTTATCGCCATCATGATCAAGCTGGATTCCCCGGGACCGGTATTTTACTGGGGGCCGCGTGTGGGTCGCTCTGGTTCGGTTTTTAGGATGCTTAAATTCCGCACGATGTATGAAACTGAAACCAGTTACAAAGGGTTGCGAGTGACGGCCAAGGACGATGATCGTATTACACCGCTGGGGAAATGGTTGCGGAATACCAAGCTGAATGAGTTGCCACAGCTTTGGAATGTACTAACCGGTGAGATGAGCCTGGTCGGCCCCAGGCCAGAGGACCCGTCGATTTGCAAAACTTGGTCTGACGAAGCCTCGAGCGAGATACTTTCTGTTTCGCCGGGCATCACCAGCCCTGCATCGGTGGTGTATCGTGATGAAGAGAATATGCTGCATGCCGGCGAGGTTATGCGGAAATATTTACATGAGTTGAGCCCGGATAAGATGCGTCTTGACATGCTGTATGTCCGTTATCGCTCCTTTTGGCTCGATTTGGATGTTTTACTTTGGACGGCCCTGCTGCTGATTCCACGGATTAAGTCTTATGCGCCGCCGGAGCAATTGTTGTTTGTTGGTCCTGTAACCCGCTTGATACAACGCTATATCAGTTGGGTATTTTGGGATTTCCTGGTGATCTGGGTATCGATCAGTGTCATGGGTGGGGTTATGGGTTATTTTAGCCTTATCCGGATTGAATGGCTGGTGGCGGCTGAGATTGCCTTGGGGACCTCGTTGGTTTTCAACCTGCTGGGTATTTTTGTTCACGCCAATTTGGTCAATTGGACCAAAGCGCCAACCTGGGAGTCGGGGCGGTTGTGGATGACCTGGCTGGCGATGACCATCGCGCTTCCATTTTATGGATATTTCATCCAGCATTTAACCAGCCCCGCCATGTATATGGTCATCCTGGGCTCGGCTTTGCTCTCATTGATCGGAATTCTGGGGGTTCGTTTTCGAGGACAACTGGTAAATAGTATGCAGCGGCGCTTATTGGCAAGCAGAGCATTAGCGCAAGCCACCCGCGAGCGTGTTCTGCTGGTTGGTTCGGGCCGGACGGCTGAACACATTGCCTGGTTGATGGATCACCCAACGTATTCTGGCAAGTTTCAAATCGTTGGATTTATCGATGATAACTTGTTGTCGCAGGGAATGAAAATATATGGCTCTAAAGTTATTGGAGACTTTGCAGATATTCAGAGCATCGTCAAGAAGCACGACATTGGATTAATCATTCTCGCAGATGATCAAATTGCCGTGGAAAAATACAGGTTATTCAAGAATACGGCCCAATTCAGCCCGGCGAGAATTGTTGTTGCTCCAGATATCTTTGGGTCGCTTAGCAGCCTGAAAGGCAGTTCGATGCGGGTGGAAGTTGAAGATCATTTGAACGAATTCCAATGTCAGCATTGCCTGGCCAGGTATTCTGGGGTTCAGGCCAATAACCATCCTAAGCCAGTTGCTGTGGAGGGAGGGGATTATGAATAATATGCTTGCAAATAAATCCATCCTGGTAACGGGTGCCGGTGGTTTTATCGGAAGTCACCTGGTTGAGCGGCTGGTGCAATCTGGCGCTTCGGTACGAGCATTTGTTCGTTATACCTCGCGTGCTGATACAGGGCTGCTTCGGTTGGCATCCCCGCAGATTGCTTCAAAAATCACGCTGATCGGGGGAGACCTGCGCGATTACGACGCGGTTCGTAAGGCGGTCAAAGATTGTGATTATGTTTTCCATCTCGGAGCGTTGATTGCCATTCCATACTCCTATTTACACCCTGTGGAAGTTGCTCAAACAAACTTGATGGGAACATTAAATGTTCTGATGGCCTGCCGAGATTACGGGGTAAAGAGGCTGATCCATACCTCCACGAGTGAAGTGTATGGCACCGCGCTGACCGAAAAAATCGGTGAGTCACATCCTCTGCAAGCTCAATCGCCCTATTCTGCCAGCAAAATAGGGGCTGATAAATTGGCTGAAAGCTTTTTCTGTTCGTATGACTTGCCCGTTGTAACCGTTCGACCCTTCAATACCTATGGGCCGCGTCAATCTGCCAGGGCTGTCATTCCAACGATTATTACCCAGGCGCTTGCACAAAAAATGATTCGCCTGGGCAACCTGCACACTGTTCGCGATTTTACCTATGTGAGCGATACGGTCAATGGTTTTATTTGTGCAGCCGTAGCGGATAAGGTCGAAGGAGCTAGTTTCAACCTTGGCACTGGCAGCGCTATTGAGATAGGTGAGCTTGCTGAGCTGGTTATAAAAAAGGTGGGTGTTGATGTGAAGGTGGAAGTGGATGAAAACAGGTTGCGGCCGCAGAAATCCGAAGTCCGGCGCCTGTTGTCTGATAACAGCCTGGCACTTAAGCATCTTGGCTGGAGACCTGAGATCAGTTTCGAATCTGGAATTGAGAAGACCATTGATTGGATCAAAGCAAACCTGGATCTTTATCGTGTGGGCACTTATGAGCTGTGAGAAAGGTAGGGATTTATGAAAGCCATTATTTTGGCAGGTGGAAAAGGCTCGCGGTTGGCGCCATATACAACCATTCTACCGAAACCGTTGATGCCGATCGGAGATATGCCTATCCTGGAAGTTTTGTTGCTGCAGATGAAGGATGCGGGGATAGACCAGGTTGTGCTAACGGTTGGGCATTTGTCTGAATTGCTGCGTTCGTTTTTTAAGGACGGCAGTGAGTTTGGGTTAAATATTACCTATAGTTATGAAAAATGCCCGCTGGGGACCGCCGGACCGATTTCATTGGTTGGAGGTTTGGATGAGTCCTTCCTGGTTTCTAATGGTGACGTGCTGACTACATTAAATTTGAGCGAATTGATTCGTTTTCATCACAAACAGAAGGCCATCTTGACCATTGCCTCTCATCATCGCCAATCAAAGATTGACCTGGGTGTCATCAAGATGGATGGTGATAGTTGTATCACCGGCTATATTGAAAAGCCCGTCTACGATTTCATGGTGAGCATGGGCATCTATGTATTTGAGCCCCGCGTGCTGTCGTATATCCCGCACAATGAGTATCTCGATTTCCCTGACTTAATCAAAAAATTGATTGCTGCGGGGGAGAAGGTGGTAGGTTACGAATTTGATGGCTACTGGGAAGATCTGGGAAGGCCGGATGATTATGCCCGGGCTACCAGGGATTTTGAAATGATGCGCTCGCAATTTTTGCCAAATGACGTTCACGAGGAGGCAGCTTATGTCATGGAAAATTCCACTTTCTGATATTGACTATGGCCAGGAAGAAAGGTTGGCGGTGGATAGCGTCCTGCAAGGTCGCTGGTTAACCATGGGAGCCATCACCGAAGAATTTGAGCAGGCTTTTTCGGCCTATACGGGTGCCAGGTATGCTGTTGCGGTGACGAATGCCACCGCTGCCTTGCACATGGCCTGTGTTGTGGCCGGGTTGGGGCCCGGGATGGAGGCCATTGTTCCATCCCTGACCTTCGTTGCTACTGCGAATGCCATCCGCTATTGCGGTGCAACACCGGTTTTTGTTGATATTCAAGGTGAAGAGGATCTTAATCTTTCGTGTCAGGCCATTGAGCAGGCGATTACCGAACGAACGCGCGCGATCCTTGTGGTGCATTACGGTGGCTATGCTTGTGATATGCCCAGCATCATGGAGCTGGCGCACGAACATGACCTGGTTGTGATTGAGGATGCTGCTCATGCGGTCGGTTCGGAGCTTGGCGGTATTAAACTCGGTACGTGGGGTGACATGGGTTGTTTCAGCTTCTTTTCAAACAAAAACATGACTACCGGTGAAGGTGGCATGCTTGTGACCAATGACGAGGATTTTGCCAAACGGATGCGTTTACTGCGATCACATGGCATGACTACGTTGACCCTGGATCGCCACAAGGGGCATGCCTGGAGCTATGATGTGGTTGACCTGGGATATAACTATCGCATCGATGAAATTCGCGCGGCATTGGGGAAAGTACAGCTGACGAAATTGCCGGCAAATAACCATCGCCGTCGCCACCTGACCCAGCTTTACAGGCAGGCCTTGCAAGGCATTGACCCACAGGTTTTGATCCCCTTTGAGAACCATGCTGGGATTTCTGCGGCGCATTTACTACCCTTGTTGCTGCCAGCTGGAAGCAACCGCCTGGCTTTTATGGAAAGCATGAAAGCGCAGGGGATTCAAACCAGCATTCACTATCCGCCCATTCACACGTTTTCCGCTTATCAAACTGGACAAAAAAACACGAGCCTGCCGGTAACCGAGGCGATTGCTGCGCGCGAAGTGACCCTGCCTCTCTACCCGGGTATGTCTGATGAGGATGTCTTGACCGTAACCCGGGCGATTGAACAGGCACTGATGCCGGTGTAGTTGTTGCGCTGTACTATCCAGAATACGCTCATGAGGTAAAGCCTGTGAAAATAAAAGATTTGTTCAAATTACTTCTTCACAATCTTGTTTTTATTCTATTAGGGCTGATCCTGGGGGTTGGGATTGGGAATTATGTGGCAGAAAACCAGCCGCCCTTATACGAAGCATCGACCAAGATCTTTGTTAACCGGACCCGTCAACAAAGTAATGCCGATATATTGTCGATCAGCAACGAACAAATGCTGGCGATCAATTTGCAAATGGCGAAATCCCCACAAATTTTAACTGAGGTGGCCAACCGTATTGGCAGCCAGGTGGATCCGGATAGCATTATTGTGGAAGTCATCCCAAACTCTTTGATTATTCAAATCAAAGTCCAGGATTCTGATTCACAGCGGGCAGCAACGATTGCCAATTTGTTGGTGGAAACATTGATCTGGCAGAATGAGAGCCTGTTGTCTGGTTTCTACTCCGGTTTTGAAACAGCGATCATTGAGCAAATTACTCCTGCCCAGATACAAATAGATCAGTTGCAGGCAGAAATTAGCCAATTGAAGACAAGTGGGATACAGGAGCAGCTCAACCAGGTCAATAGCCAGATTGCAAAGATAAAAACCGAAATAACAGAACTGGAAAAGAGTATTGCCAGTTTTCCAAAGACGCTTAGCCCTGTGGAAGTGATTGCCCTGGCAGAAAAGCAAGCCCAGCTTGACCAATTGCATTCTTTGATGAACCTTTACCAGCAGATTCAGACCAACCTGACGTATGTTGGCAAACCTGCTCAAAATGAATCCGGGCTTGATAACCCCCGGCTGGCGGCCTTGCAGGCCAGCCTCGATATTTATCAACAGATGAACTATGGCCTGGTCAAAGATCGTGAGAATATTCGGTTGGCGCGCGCGCAAAGTAAGCAGAATGTCACTCAGATCGTTGCGGCTGCTGTGCCGAAAAATTCCGTGCGTCCGATCCCGATCCTGTATATCCTACTGGGAGGGTTTGTGGGGTTTGCGCTGACGGTGACCGTGGTTATGCTGCTTGATCACCTGGATGAATCCTTGAAATCGGTCTCCCAGGTGGAGGAGCTGCTTGACCTGCCGGTGATGGGCATTGTGGATGAGGTCGTCATTAATGGGCATCCATTAATGACCCTGCACGAACCCACTTCTGCCGAAGCCCAGGGCTATTACACGCTGGGCGCCGACCTGGAAATAAACGGGGTTGGGAATAAGATCCGCACGCTGATGATTATGAATGCTGAAGCTGCCGCTGCACCCACAAATATCGCTGCCAACCTGGCGATTGGCTATGCCCAACAAGGTAAAACAGTTGTGCTGATTGATGGTGATCTCAGGAAGCCAGTGTTGCATAAACTATTTGGCCTGGAAAATCGCAAGGGTTTTGCCGAACTGATTGATGGACACGTTGAAACAATCAACGCCTGTACCAGGGTCAAGGAAGTCAACGGTCTGTCCTTCGTAGCGGGTGGCAAGCTCGAAACGGATAACATGCGCTGGTTGGATCCACAAAAGCTAGCGCGCGTATTGGTATCGCTGAAAAATTATGCCGAGATCATCATTGTGAACAGTCCAGCTGCGGGGGCTGCGGATGCCCAGGTACTGGCATCCCAAATGGATGCTGTCTTGCTAGCCATCCAGGCCGGGCATACCCGGCTCGATTCGGTGAGTGCCACTTTGCGACGCTTCCAGGTCATTGACGCCCGGGTGACTGGAATAATCTTCTATCGCAGCTTTTATTTCCCGAAGTGGAGGTTTGGGGCAAAAATAAAAACACCTGATTCTGGAAAAAATGCGAGATTACCGGTTGTTTCAAGATTGCTTCCTTCGGGAGGCTTTTCAAACATTCTCAATCAGAGTAGACCGAGTAAAGAGGTGAATACCATCCTTCGACCGACGAATGACAAAGATGAGATTAATGGCAGGGATCGACATAAAAAAACACGATAACCTCGATTCCTTCCTAATTGCCCCTTTTTACTCTCAAAATAATTCAAAGAATTTTCAAAAAATGTTTAATGATTGCCGGGGTATAGTGATTTTGCCAAGATTTGTGCGTTTTTTCACACTATGTATTTAATGAAGCTTCCTTTTTTCATTTTTCCAATTTATCAACCTATGATCAGTATATTCAAGCATTAACCTATTTTTTTGCGGAGAGAAAAATGTTCAATATTCTTCGTTACCCTGCCACTAATCGTTCAAGCACAATGCTTTACCGGTTGTGCGTCATAACTTTCCAGGTTTTGATGATATTTCTGTTGATCTTTAACCTGGGTTGGGTGCGCCCTGGGGGAGTATCGGCCGCAGGTACCACTCATTATGTTGATAACACCAATCCGAATTGTTCCAATATAACCCAGATTGGCACACTCGCTGTGCCCTTTTGCACAATTTCAAGAGGGGCGCTCAAAGCTGTGGCTGGTGATACCGTGATGGTGCTGGCGGGTAGTTATCCCGAGACGATATATCCATCCAGTGGTAGCGCTGGAAGTCCAATTACTTATAGAGCCAACCCAGGGGTAACTTTGACTGGGAAACCTGGCACGCTGACCGCAAACTACAGCGCCTTTGCCTTATCGGGTATTGGCTATGTCGTTATTGATGGCTTCCATATTACGCGCACCAGCGGGAATGGCATTTATGCTGATGGATCAAATCACCTGACCATCATCAATAATCACATCAGCCTTGCGGGCACCAGTTCGATCTACCAGGCGTATGAAGAAGGCATCTATTTGAGGAATACCACGACCACTCTTGTAAGTGGGAATATCACGGAACACAATTCGTGTATTGGTATTCGTGTGGTACTGGGTGGCAGTAATGTGATTGATGGCAACGAATCCTTCTCCAATTATTCAGCGATTGAGACGGATTCTGCTGGTATTGAGTTGACTGGTTCAAGCGGCAATACGATCACGCACAACAAGGTGTATGCCAACCAGGATAGCGGCATCAATATTGCCGCACACAGTAATGGGACGGTTTCATCCAATAATGTGATCACCGGTAACCTGAGTTATGGCAATGGTGACCATGGCATTGACAATTACAATGCGCCCTACTCTACAGTTGTTGCAAATACGGTGCAGGGGAACGGCACGGTTGGCATCAACTTTGAAGGGGTTGGCACGGGTTCACACCATGCCATTGTGCTAAACAATATTAGTGTAGGCAATGGGGTTCAGCCTCCAGCTGGCTCTTTTGGTGGCAACATGCGCGTGGATACACTTTCCATTGATGGCACCAGCCTTGATTTCAACCTGTATGACCGGGAAGATGCGACTGTACAAATCATGTATGGCACCCAGTCGTATGCATCTTTGCTGGCTTTTCACGCGGTTAATCCTGGACAGGATGTAAACAGCCTGGAGGGCAATCCCTATTTTGTCCAACCAGTGGCTTCGATACTGCGCGATCCCAACCCATCGATCCGGCCGGAAATTGATGAGACGATTGGTGATTACCATATGACGGCTGGTTCCCCGGCGATTGACAGTGCCAATGCGGATGCCGCCAGCCAACCCACCACTGACCTGGATGACAATGCGCGGGTGGATGATCCGCTGACAGCCAATAGAGGTTGGGGTGTTCGCTCCTATGATGATCGGGGTGCTTATGAGTACCAACCTTCAGATGTCCTGCTGCCTACTGTCACCACCCAGGTAGTGAGCGATATCACTACTACGACGGTAACTGGCCATGGAACGATGGCTGGGCTTGGTATTCCCGATCCCACTCAGCATGGGTTTGCCTGGAGTACAGTTGCCAACCCAACCATCATGGACAATAAAACGGAGGATGGCCCCGTCAGCGCTACGGGTGTATTTACCAGCAATATTACTGACCTGGTTCCCAACACGTTGTATCATCTGCGTGCTTATGCAACCAACGCCGTCGGTACTTCCTATGGTCGCGAGGTGACTTTCACCACGCTGCTGCCACCTGATCAATATGTGATGCCAGTGGTCAGCAGCCAGTCTGTTGATCTTATTACGTCTACGTCTGCGGCTGCAACGGGGAATATTCTGCTTGTGGGTGCCCCTAACCCCACCCAACATGGCATGGTTTGGAGCACGCTTGCAAACCCAACCATTGCTGACAGTAAGACAACCAATGGCCCCGTCAGTGCCACCGGTGTCTTTACAAGCAACCTTACCGGGTTGGCGCCTAACACACAGTATTACCTGCGGGCTTATGTTACCAATGCAGCAGGAAGCGCATATGGGGAAGAGATTGTATTCACCACCCTCGCGCCGGTTGTCACAACGTATTTTGTCGATAATACCAACCCCAACTGCTCTGAGTCTACAGTTGGACCCCAGGGCACCAGCGAAGTGCCTTTCTGTACGATGGGAAGAGCGGCTGAAAAAGCAAAAATTCCGGGTGACATTGTCCTGGTGGTAGCCGGAACGTATGCCGAGACGGTCTATCCATACAGTGGCGCTATTGGCTACCCGATCACCTTCCATGCTAACCCGGGTGTTACGGTGACCGGTTCACAGCCGGGAAGTGGGTTTGGGGCCGGGTTTGCCCTGCCGGGCAGAAGCTATGTGGTGATCGATGGGTTCAACATCACCAACACCTGGTACAAGGGTATCTATGTGGCCAGTTCAAACCATATCACCCTTTCCAATAACCATATCAGCCATGCCGGTCTGACGTCGCCAACGCATCCATACGAACAGGGCATCTACCTGTATCACACCAGCGATTCGATTGTTACCGGTAACACCACTGATCACAACACTTGTATTGGTATACGGGTGGTATTTGGCGGTGGCAACCTGATTAGCAATAACCTATCTTTTGAGAACTTCTCTGAGATTGAAACGGATGCGGCCGGAATTGAGCTGACCGGGTCTAGCAACAACGTGATTTTCAACAATACAACCTATGCCAATGAAGACAGCGGCATCAACATCTATGTGCACCCGGATGGGACCCCATCCAGCTATAACTACATCATTGGCAACCTGAGTTATGGCAATGGCGATCATGGCATTGATCATAACAACTCCCCGTATAACACGGTTGTTGGCAACACCATCCAGGGCAATGGCACGGTTGGGATCAATTTTGAAGGTGAAATTGGCACCGGCTCGCACCATGCGGTTGTTATGAACAACATCAGTGTGGGCAATGGGTTTACGCCCCCTAATGGCTCGTTCGGTGGCAACATGCGCGTGGATTCGCCCTCCGTGGTTGGAACCACCCTGGACTATAACCTGTATAACCTTGAATCTGCGACTGTCCAGATCATATATGACAACGAATCTTATATGTCATTGGCTGAACTGCATGCAGTTGTTCCTGCCCAGGATGCCAATAGTGATGAGGGCAATGCTCTCTTTGTTGATCCGGTGCCTTCTGTCTTGCGCGGACCAGATCCAAAGGTGGTCTATTCGATCCCTGGCACAACGGGTGATTATCATTTGCTGTTTGGCTCACCAGCCATTGACAGCGCCAACGCTGATGCGCCCAACCAACCATTGAATGATATTGAAGGCGCTGGGCGTGTTGATGACCCGCTTAAGCCAGATAGTGGCGTTGGTGTACGAACATACGATGACCTGGGTGCTTTTGAATACCAGCCGGTTGCCACCTCTTTGCCGCTGGTTTCGACCCTCTCGGTTTCTGATATCACTGCCACCACAGCTTTTGTACATGGCAGCCTGGTTGAGGTTGGTGTTCCAGCCCCAATTCAGCATGGCGTGACCTGGGGTCTGGCAGCGAATCCCACTATTGCAGACAATAAAACCGAACAAGGGGCACTGAATTCCAGCGGCGAATTTACCGGCGCTCTGACAGGCCTCAGCCCGCTGACGCTTTACCATGTACGCGCTTATGCCACCAATCTTGCGGGGACCGTTTATGGGGAGGATCTCACCTTTACAACGCTGGTCCCTGCGGATGAATATAGCTTGACGCTGCTTGCGCTGGGGAATGGCACGATCTCTGCTTCGCCCAACCTGGCCCATTATCACTATGGCGATGTCGTCACCCTGACGGCCAGCCCAGACCTGGGCTGGAGCTTTACAGCCTGGTCTGAAAATGCGCCAGGTGGAACGATAAGCATGTTTGCTAGCAACACGGTTTCTGCGACGTTTACCCAGGATGAGTACAGCCTGAATGTAATCAGCGCGCAGGGTACGGTCACAAAGAGCCCCAACCAGGCTAGCTATCACCAGGGTGATATTGTCCGTTTGAGTGTCAGTGCTAACCCGGGCTGGGCTTTTGCCGGTTGGACACCCACGCTGGAAGGTGACCAGGTAACCATCAACGGTAACACCACCGTGACTGCCAATTATGTCAGGATTGAGTACGCACTGACAATCACCAGCGAGCATGGCATTGTCACCAGGACGCCGGCCCAGGACATCTATTATTATGGAGATGTCGTTCGCCTGAGCATGGTCGCCAACCCCGGCTGGACCTTTACGGGTTGGACCCCGGCGTTGACCAATAACCAACTCACTATTACGGGTAACACAACCGTGTTGGCAAATTTCACCCAGAATGTTTATACCCTTACGCTGCGCACCAGCGGCACCGGTTCGATTACGGCCAGTATTCCCGCGCCATATCATTATGGCGATGTGGTTACGCTGAGCGCAGTGCCTACGGCGGGCTGGCACTTTGAAGCCTGGTCGGGAGACCTGGTTGGCACAGCCACGCCGGCCAACATTGTTATCAATGCCAACAAGGCCGTTACCGCAACCTTTGCCAGGGATGCAATATTAATCAGCGGTAATGTCGGTATCGGCGGGGCAACCCTGACGTACACAGGTGGGACGCCGGTAACCTCGGGTACAGACGGTTCTTATGTGATCTCGGTGGCTTACAACTGGTCTGGGGTTGTCACACCCAGCAAGCTCAACTACATCTTTACCCCAACACATCTCGATTACAAGGGCTTGAAGGTAAACCAGGTTAATCAAAATTACACTTCAAAATATTTCATCCCTATCCCGGCCATACCAGTGAAGCTTACGCCCACTGGCACGATCACTGATACCACGCCGACCTATACATGGCGGCCATCCAGCGGAGCCACATATTACTTGTTGCGAGTCTACAACAAGTCCACCCGTAGATATGTGATTACAGATTTACAGATGCCGTCAGCAACTGCATGTGTTGGCACGGTTTGCTCCTGGACACCTGCTACTGTACTTGGCATATCCAGTTACCAGTTTGGTATCGCAGCGGTGAATTCAACCGGCAGCAGCGGGTTTGGCGCATTATCGACATGGAAATCCTTTACGGTTGGCAGGCTGGCCAAGATCCATTAAGGTCATGCTCAAGGTATAGCCTTTCATAAGATGCAGTAAACAAAGGGAAGCCTCCTGATGATAGCGTGGTTGAGAGACCCGGCTTGGTCAGGAGGTTTCCTCATGTATTTAGCGATCGCGGTAAGAGAGTTCCTGAAAAACTGGGTAAAATAGGGATATGAAGTATCCAAAATGACAAAGGGATATTTGAAAAAAAACGGAAGCTGGTAACCAGTATTATTGATTGGATTACGGGTAAATCAGATGACAGGGAAAGAGTCTCGGGATGGAAGAACGAACCTTAGCCTGTCGCAGGTTCTTATTTGACCGTATGGTCGTTTGCCGGGTTGAGCAGGCAGCTTTGTACATCATCCAGGGAGTTTTCTATGCCACCAGTAAGCCAGGCCCAGATCGGTCGCGAAGTTCTCAAGGTGCTGCTAAAAGAGCGCAGTTTGCTTGGCCCGCTGCGGGTCATGTTTGCTCGTGTTGGGCGTGTTTTTCAAATTCCCCTGCCTTTTTTTCATCCATACGTGGTTGCTGGTCCAGAAGCAGCCCGCAAGGTGTTGGTTACCGAGCGGCATAAGCTGCGCTGGCGTAACGCCGATCCGGTTACGGACCTGCTTCGCCAGGGTGTTTTAATTACGGATGGTCCTGAACATGATCACTACCGTGCCCTGATGGAGCCATTTCTCTTGCCGGGCGTGCTGCCTGGGTACAAGGCCATGATTCAGGCCCAGGCTGAGCGTGTCAGTGCCACCTGGCAGGATGGGCAATCCATTGACCTGTTGGTGGAATTCCGCAAGATGACCCTGCTTATTGTCATCCAGGCGCTGTTTGGTGTGGATGCCTGGGATGACATTCCACGCATTTGGAAACCGATAT
Organism: uncultured Anaerolineae bacterium; assembly: GCA_903908605.1. Lineage (GTDB taxonomy): Bacteria > Chloroflexota > Anaerolineae > Anaerolineales > Villigracilaceae > UBA5195. The sequence goes on along the minus strand of CAIVSQ010000285.1, from coordinate 9,530 downwards.
TGAAGGCAATTGAATATGTTTCGCCCGGGCCGTGGATCTTGTGGCGGAACATACCGCGTCCATCGTATAAAAAGCCACTGCGCGAAGTGGATGACTACCTGTATGGCATTATCAGCGCCCGGCGCGCTGCTCCGGCGCAACCTGACTTGCTCGGTCACCTGATGGAGGCTGGCATGGATGATGGACGTATCCGTGACCAGATGCTGACCATGCTGATTGCAGGGCACGATACATCCACGGCTTTGTTGTCATGGGTGTTCGCTTTGCTGGGGGATCATCCTGAGGTGCAGGCCCGACTGGTCAGCGACCTGGATGCCGCCGAAGCGGATAGCTACCCGCACCTGCTGGATGAGGTCATAAAAGAAGCCTTGCGACTATACCCACCGATTCATATTGGCAACCGTGTGGTGGCAGAGGATATCGAGTTTGAGGGTGGGCGCGTGCCGGCTGGTGAGCGCATGTTTTATTCCATTTACCTGACTCACCGTGACCCACAAAGCTGGGATCGTCCCGATGACTTTTGTCCGGAACGTTTTGCGCGTGGGCGTAAACAGCCTCCATTTGCTTACCTGCCTTTTGGTGGCGGTCCGCGCGCTTGCATTGGTGCTGCCTTTGGACAGGCCGAGGCGCGTATCCTGATGGCCTGGCTGCTGCGAGAATACAGTTTCGAGCCACTAAATGCCGGCGAGGTTCATGCCCACATGGGCGCCACGCTCGAACCACGCCCGGGCGTGCGGGTGAGAGTGGCGCGCCGTGCTGGGCGGGGCGGGGAAGCATGACCTACTTCGGTTTCCTTGCTCGTTTTGTTTTGATCCCCATTATTGTATTGCTGCTGCTTACCTGGCGGGATGAAGTGCGCGCGCTGGAGCTGCCCGGTTTTATGCGTGCCAACCTGTGGCGGATATTGTTGGCGCATGTTGTGTTGGCGCTGGTGTATACCACGCCATGGGATAATTACCTGGTTGCCACGGGGGTGTGGTCTTACAACCCGGGCCTGGTGACCGGGATTGTCTTTGGCTGGGTGCCGATTGAGGAATATACTTTTTTTGTAGTCGAGACGATTTTGGCCGGGTTATGGTGGCTTTGGCTTGTTCGCCGCCTGCCCAAGCCGCAGTGGGCTTTTAGACCCTCAAGTGTTGTGCGGATGGTGGCGTTTGCTGTTTTGTTGGGTATCTGGTTGGTGGCTTGTGTGCTCTTTTTCAGTGGATGGAAGCCTGGTACCTACCTTTCCATCACGCTGGTATGGGCGCTGCCGGCCATCTTTCCGCAACTGCTCTTTGGGGCAGATATTCTATGGCACTACCGGGGATTACTTTTTTGGATCATCATCCCCACTGGCCTTTATCTTTCGATGGCTGACATCTTTGCTTTGCGGGCCGGCACTTGGGCGATTTCGCCAGCGCAGACCACTGGTGTGCTCTTTTTTGGGATTTTGCCGCTTGAGGAAGTGGTCTTTTTCTTTATCACCAATATTTTAATTGGTTTTGGCATGACCTTGATGCTCGCCAATCTCAGCCAGGAACGGGCCATTGCCTGGGGCAAGCGCGGCTACCGGGGGTTGCCCTGATGGTGGAGACAGTTGTGAAGCGTGAAATTATGGGCGGTGGTGCACTCCAAGTGTTTTCCATGGAAATTATATCTTGCGGGGGCAGATTGGCTTTCAAATCACAATTCAGGGTGGTGCATTGATCTACGGGAGTTGGGGGAAACGACCGCAATCATCAAAATTAACCTGCGGCCTGGGCAGTTAACGCTTTTGTAGAGTCGTTGAAGATACCTCAGGCCCGGCCGATAATAATAAGTGCGTTATCATGAGACGATTGAATAATGGTCTCATGGTTTGGTTTAGCGACCGTTGAATAACCTGCCCAGGGGGAAAAACACACCTACGCATCAACGGCCAGCTCAATAATGGATTGATGGCGGCGAACTGCCCACCACCATCGCCCCAAATACATTCGCAATCATCTTTACTTTCAGAGAAAAAAATGAATAGTCTTGACGTACGAACGATATTCGTTGGATATTCAATCAGCAATGCCATTTGCGCGGTGGTGATTGGATTTTTGTGGTGGCAAAACCGCAAGCGTTATTCAGGCCTGGGTTTTTGGGCCGCAAACTTTATCATGCAGTTTTTCACTGTAGTGCTGGTTGCCTTTCGTGGGGCCGTGCCTGATTTAATTTCGATTGTGGTGGCAAACTTACTGGCAGTAGGGGGCTTGATTTTCCTTTTGATCGGACTGGAAATGTTTTTTGGAAAGGTCAGATCACAGCGTCACAATTACCTGCTGTTGGTTGTTTTCCTGTTTATTCATGTTTATTTCACCTATGTTCAACCGAACCTGAATTGGCGCAGCGATAATTTTTCAATTGCAAGTATGTTGGTTTGCATTCAGATTGGCTGGCTGCTGTTACGCCGGGTGGACCGTAAGGATATGCCAGCCACATCCAGTGTGGGCGTGATCAGCTTTGTTTTTGTAGTGGTCAACTTGTTTCGCTTATTTGCGAATGCGCAGTCAGCGGCTGGAAATGATTTCTTCAATTCGGGTACGTTCACTGGGCTGATCAATCTGATTTTTCAGATGGTGTATATCATGCTTACCTTTGCGTTATTCCTGATGGTCAACCAACGCCTGGTGGCAGAGTTAAAAAATGATATCGAAAGGCGTCAACGGGCCGAAGAAGCGCTTGAAAGCAGCAAGGAAAAGTATCGCGGCTTGAGCGAATCGACGTTTGAAGCCATCATCATCTCTGAAAACGCTGTCTGTATTGAGCAAAACCAGGCGGCTGAAATTATGTTTGGCTATTCCCCCGCGGAGGCGATTGGCAAACATGGGACTGAGTGGCTGGTGCCTGAAGACAGGGAAATGGTCATGATGAACATGCTGACAGATTACCAGGAAGCGTATGAAGCAACCGCCCTGCGAAAAGATGGCAGCACCTTCCCGTGCCGCATCCGGGGAAAAGGGATCCGTTACCAAGGGAAAAATGTCAGGGTAACATCGGTCAGTGATATCACCGATCAGAGGAAGGCAGACCAGGCGCTGCGTGACGCTAACTGGCGCTTGCAAAGCATTCTTGAAGGCACCCAGGTGGGTACCTGGGAGTGGAACGTTCAAACCGGAGAAACAATTTTTAATGAAATCTGGGCCAGCATCATTGGATACACACTTGACGAGCTGGCCCCTATCAATATCGAGACCTGGGAAAAATATTCTCATCCCGATGACTTAAAGCAATCCAATATCTTACTGGAGCGGCATTTCGCTGGCGAATTGGCCAATTACAGCTATGAGAGCCGGATGAAGCATAAGGATGGACGCTGGGTTTGGGTTCACGACCGTGGGCGTGTGATCACACGCAGCAGCGATAGTAAACCATACATGATGTTCGGTACTCACACTGATATCACTGATCGAAAACTGGCCGATGAATTAGTCATTCAGCAGAGCCAGCAGTTGCAAATTCTGTTTGAGGCCAGCCAGCAGTTAAACAGCTCGCTCAACCTGGATGATATTTATCAGGCAATCTGCGATTTTATGTCTCGGAATACGCCCAATAATAACTTTATCATCTCCTCGTTTGATCCTGAAACACAAATGATTCAATGCCGGGCGTTTTGGAATGATCATCACTGGTTGGATGTCAGCGATTTCCCTCAATTACCACTGGAAGAAGAAGGCAAGGGTACCCAGAGCCTGGTCATCCGTACGGGGCAATCCATCCTGATCAATGACTATCAGACCCATATGAAAACTGCCAGCCATGCGTATTACGTTGACCCGCTGACGAATGACGTCAATTTGCAAGCGCCGATTGACGAAGAAATTATCCGCTCAGCCCTGATCGTCCCTCTCAAAATTGGGAACCAGGTTAGCGGGGTCATACAGGTGATGAGTTATCGTGAGAATTCCTATACTGAAAATCAATTAAAACTATTGGAAGCCCTTGCTGTGCATATCGCCTCGGCTGAGCAAAATGCGCTGCTGTTTACGCAGGTGCAAACAGAATTGAACGAACGTAAACAAATGGATAAGGCTTTGCAGGAAAGCGAAGCCCGCTATCGCACCTTGATTGAAAATGTCGGTGAGGGTATTGGCTTTGTTAATCCTGAAGAACAGTTTACCTTTGCGAACCCTGCCGCTGAAAGCATCTTTGACGTGTCGCCTGGTGGTCTGCTGGGACGCAGTTTATTTGATTTTGTGGTTCCTGAGCGATATGAATTGATCAGTGATCAAACCCACTTGCACAGGTCAGGTGAAAAGAGTGTTTATGAGGTTGAAATTATCTGCGCCAACCAAGAAAGACGTTTCTTATTGATCACGGCCGTGCCGCAGTTTGGTAATCAGGGACGGTTTGATGGTACGTTTGGGGTCTTTAGGGATATTACCGCCCGAAAAAAGACCGAACAGGCTCTTTACGAAGTGCAGCGTTTATTGGTTTCTGAGAAAGAACTGTTATCGACCACCTTGATGAGCATAGCCGACGGTGTCATTGTGACGGATCAGGATGGACGTGTCATCCTGATCAACCAGGCGGCCGAATCCATCACTGGCTATAGCTTCTCTGAAGCCATCCACCAACCAGTTACCAATATCCTCAATCTGCAAATATCATCCACTCTGGATAAAGTGACAGATGTGGTTAATTACCTGGTGATGTTGGAAAAAGCCCAGGGGAAATATTCTACCAATCGGGCGCCGGTCCTGATTACCAAATCGGGTAAGAGGTTGCTGCTTTCTGGCAATATCACTGCGCTCAAATCGGCCGGTCCACTGGAAGACACGGTTGGTTTTGTGATTGTTTTTCAAAACATTACTGAAAAACAAAAGTCAGACGAGCAAAATGCCCTTTCTCAAAAGATGCAAGCCATCGGAGAGCTGGCAGCTGGGATAGCCCATGAGATCAATACCCCGATCCAGTATGTTGGCGATAACATCAAGTTTTTGCGGAAGGCCTATGCCAAATATACAGAAACCCTGGCGGCTTACCAACTGGTCATCCATGAACATATTGAAAGAAATATCACCCAAGACTTGTTGGATCAACTGGGTGTGATGGCGCGCCAGAATAAAATTGCATATTACGACGAAGAGATTCCAAAGGCCATCCAGGAATCATTGGATGGAACCGAACGGGTACGGAAGATTGTTCTGGCAATGCGTGAGTTCTCTCACCCCACCGAGAAAGAAAAGAAGTACTTTGATATCAACCATGGTATTGAGACCGCCATCGCCATTTCACGCAACGAATGGAAGTATTACGCTGAATTGGAAACGGATTTTGACGAAAAACTGCCGCTGGTGTACTGCCAGATTGATGCCATTAACCAGGTCATCTTGAACATGATCGTCAACGCTGCCCAGGCCATCCAGGAGAAACTGCTGCAATCTCAAGATCCAGATCAAAAGGGCAAGATCAAGATAAGCACGGGGACAAATGAAAATAATCTGCGTATCCAAATCCAGGATACCGGCAATGGTATTCCCGCTGAAATTCGTGCGCGCATCTTTGATCCATTTTTTACAACAAAGGGTCTTGGCAAGGGTACCGGGCAGGGCTTGTCGATTGCGCACAATATTATTGTAAATAATCACCATGGCAGTATCAGCGTTGATTCGGAACCGGGTCATGAGACCTCCTTTATGATTGAATTCCCGATCGATTCTTCGGAGTTGGGGTAGCGATGAAACCACAAAAACATATGATCCTGTTCGTCGATGATGATCCCCTGGTTTTGCGTGGTTTTCAGCGTTCCTTGGATGATTTTAGCGATGATTGGGAGACGGAGTTTGCGGTTTCTGGCAAGGAAGGCCTGGAATGCCTTTCGAAGCGTGCATTTGATGCTGTCATTACCGATATGCACATGCCGAGCATGGATGGCATTCAATTATTGGAAGAAGTCAGCCGCTGCCACCCGGGGGTGATCCGTTTTGTGCTATCGGGCAACACCAGCGATGCGCAAATTCTTAAATCCACTCACCTGGTGCATCAAATTATTCCCAAGCCCAGTGAGATGGAAAAAATATACAAGATTGTTGAGCGCGCTTGCAGGTTGCGGGGTTTACTATCTGACCCCATGCTGCTGCAGATCATTAACAGCATCCGAACCTTGCCAAGCGTGCCGCGTCTCTACCAACAGCTGCTTGAACAGTTGCAATCTGAAACAGTCAGTTCTCAGTCGATCGGCAAAATTATTTCCCAGGATACTGCCATGACAGCCAAGATCCTGCAATTGGTTAACTCGGCATTTTTTGGTATTTCGGAGCCGGTCAGCAGCCCGCAAAAAGCTGTGGCTTTTCTGGGGATCAACACCATCAAGTCGCTGGCTCTTGGAATACAAATTTTTTCAGGTTATCAAAACCAGTCGGATTTCCCATTATCGGTTGATGTGGTCTGGAAGCACAGCCTGCAGGTAACCAAGCTGGCATATACAATTGCCTGTCAGCTCAAATTTAATGCTCAGGAGATTGAAGATACCCGGGTGGCGGGTGTTTTGCATGATATCGGCCAATTATTGAGTTTTCAAATCCCTGGTTATTCTCAACATGTCCGGCTTAATAAAAACGGCCAACCGGTCCTTGGCACTGAGTATGAATTCTTGGGAACTTCGCACGCAGAAATGGGTGGCTATCTTTTGGGGATATGGGGGCTGCCCAACCCGATTGTTGAGGCTGTTACGCTGCATCACTTCCCCGGTTTGCAGGCCGATTCATCGCAACCTGACCCGTTGACCGCCCTGCATCTGGCTAATGGATTAATCAATATGTGCCAGAACGAGCAGGAAGAAACCCCCGAGGCCTACCTGGATCTGCCTTATCTGCAAAAACTAGGATTGCTCAATCACCTGGCTGATTGGGTCACATTAACACATAAAATCCTGGCTGAACCCGTTTGATTTGACCTTTTATGTTGATCTTCAAACGCATCCTTACGTGTACAGAATTAATAGACAACTGCTTAAAATGATCCAATGGATGAAAAAAACACCTGGCGATTACCCGGCAGCACTTTGAGCGTCAATACCATTAAAAGGTACCGGAAATGAACAAATCGATCCTGCTGGTTGACGATGAAACCAAAGTATTAAATTCGCTCTCGCGTTCTCTCAGCGATGAGAATTTTGACGATGTGAAAATTGCCCATAATGCCAGGGAAGCGCTGGAAATTATAAAAAATACCCCTGATTTGGCGCTGATCGTTTCTGATTACCGTATGCCGGGAATGAATGGGATCGAATTTCTGGAACAGGTTGCGAAGGATGCCCCGGATATCACCCGCATTTTATTGACTGGCGCAGCGGATTTCAATATGGCGTTGGATTCCATCAACAAAGGCCAAATCTTTCGTTTTCTGCTCAAACCTTGTTCGACAGAAACATTTCTGGAGGCCTTGCAGGACGGTTTACGCCAGAATCAGCTGATTTTATCGGAGCGCAATTTACTCAATAAGACGCTCAGCGGCAGCATAAAGGTTATGGTCGATATCCTGGCCATGCTCAGACCGGAGATTTTTGTGCAGGCGGGTCGCCTGCGTAACCTGGCCAGGGACCTGGCCGAAACGCTTTATCTCGAAGTCCAATCCTGGGAGCTGGAACTGGCTGCCTTGCTGAGCCAGATCGGTACGGTTACCATCCCCAATAACATCCTGGAAAGCTGGCAAAAAGGCGAAAAACTGGAAGATGCTGAAATAAACATGATCCAGTCCATACCGCGCATGGGGAAAATACTGATCAATAATATTCCCCGGCTGCAAAATATCGCTGAAGCGGTCAGTTACCAGAATTGCCCTTATGACGCTCCGGCGGGCAGCGGTCTTCCCAGCGCGGAAAACATTCCATTGATGGCGCGAGTCTTAAAAATTATTGTTGATTTTGATGTCCAGTTCCAAAAATCGCATAACCCTACCAGTGTATTTCAGAACATGTTCAGCCATGCAAGCGAGTATGACCCGCGCATTTTGCCAGCTTTTCGTTTGATGGTCTTGAGAAGTTTAATCCAGTTTTCTTACCCCATTTCTGTTCACACTCTGCTCAGCCAGGAACCTGAATATGACCCGGAATTGTGGACTGAGTTCCGGCAGGTAGAACCGAAAATTGACGACAGCCTCCCATTCTATCAAGTGTCGAATGCTTCACAGGGTGAAAAAGAAATGGTTGTGGATGGGATTCGTGCCGGCATGGTGCTTTCCAGGGATGTGTGTGACAAGTACGGCAATTTGATCGTTACGAAAAATACCATCATTACCGAGGTATTGATGTATAAGCTGATCAATTATTTTCATTTTCAAGATATTTCCGGACCCATTTATATTGAGAGCGCTCCGTGAATTCCTGAAGAGGTTGCCAGGTTCAACAATATAACCGCTTGAATGTGTGGCAGATGTAAATAACCGGATCGGTAAAATTTATTAAAAACAATACCTTCGCCAAAATTAGTTGAATGAAACAGGGCTTTTCGAGTAAAGTTGTGTCTCTCACAACCCAAAATTACTCGGAAAAGCCCATGCCAGAGATTTTAGCACTTTTACAAAATATTGCATCTTTTTTGGAACCAGTAACTTTTCGGCAGATGAGCCGGATTATTTTTGCCATGCTGGTCATCAGCGGAAGAATAACCATGTTAAGTCTATCGCGCTGGGCAGATAAAGGTGGCAGCTACCGTACCATCCAACGCTGGTATCTTACCGAGTTTTCCTGGGAGATCATCCACTGGACTTTGTTTTTCAAAAGTTTGTTGAAGCTGCTCGGTGAGTACATCATTGCGGGCGATGAGACGGTGATCGGTAAGGCTGGAAAGGAAACCTACGGGCTGGATCGTTTTTTCTCTGGCCTTAAAAAACAGGTCATCCCCGGTCTGTCCTTTTTTGTGCTCTCGTTGGTGAGCGTGGAAGAAGAACACTCCTATCCACTCCAAATTAATCAGACAGTGAAAAGTGCGGAAGAAAAGGCTGCCAGCAAAGCCAAAAAGGAAGCGGAGAAACAAGCCAGGAAATCGGAAGAAAAGCGCAAGCGCGGTCGCCCAAAAGGCAGTAAGAACAAGGTCAAGTCTGACAAAGTGGAGTTGAACCCGGAATTATTGCGGGTACAAGCCGCTCTCAGGCGCTTGCTGAAGACTATTGGCGTGGTCTTATCGCTGAAATATGTGGTTCTGGACGGTCATTTTGGCAATTATCCGAGTGCATTCATGGTCAAGGGTGAGAATTTGGACTTGATTTCTAAAATGCGTTCTGATGCGGCGCTCTATGAAACTGCGCAAGAAACGCCAAACAAGCCAGGCAGACCCAGGAAATATGGTAACAAAGTGGAGATGAGCAAGCTGGATGAACAATATCTGAAATCCACATCCACTGAAGACAACCTGCGGACTGATATTTACCAGGGTACTTTTTACAACAAGGAATTCGCTTTTGCCCTGAACGTGGTCATTATTTTGAAAACGAATTTGTTGACCAATGCCCAGGCACATGTCATCTTATTCAGCACAGATCTGAAACTGGATTATGAAAAACTCATCAAGTATTACAGCCTG
>CAIVSQ010000284.1 GCA_903908605.1 uncultured Anaerolineae bacterium | reverse complement strand
GGTTGCCGTAAGTACAGATAATTGCAAAGGCTGGGCTGCGCGTTCTGTTGTGCCTTACAAATTCGTGAAACGTCGTCAGGTTTTCAATGCACAGAACGGCCTCGGCGTGAATCTCAACGCTTTGCAGGCTGGCGATTTGGGCGGCGGGGAAGCCAAGGGCAGGAGAGAAGCCGCCAAGACTGAGGATTTCGCCGCTGGCGAGGGTGAGCTGCCAGTTCCCGGCCAGGTGCAGGTAGTTCGGGTTGGCGACCAGGTTGAGTTCACGTAAAACTTCATCGGCGGGGAAACGTTTCCATTCAGGGTTGCCGAGACGGGCAAGGCTGACGAGCTGGTTTTTGAGCGCATCGAGGCGTTTACTGTCGTTGAAAGTACGGACGCTAAAAACGCGAAAAGGAGTTTCTGTCTGGAGTGCGGGGACGGCCTCCATAACGGTCAACAGATCTGTGTCCAGATCGGTGTCGGTGAGGCTAAAGGGCGCGGGAGATTTGCCGGTGCGGAGATTGGTCAGGATCTGGCGGAGCGCTCGCGCGCGCCAATCATCGCTGAAACGAAATTTGTCGCCGAGGAGCAGGCTTTCGAGGCGGGAACGTTGGTCGGTTTTGGCTGAACGGTGGATAAGTGCGTAGATACTTGCTGCGTGTTCCGTTTGTAATTTGGCAAATTGAAGCAGATGGCCGGTTTCGCCTGGTATCCAGCCCAAACGTAAAAAACCAGCGCGTTCAAGAATGGTGAACTGTTCGTTGGCCAAAATGCGCGGAGTAGGGTCGATTTGGGAGAAATAATAGGGGAGAGCGATTTCCCCCAATATTATTTTTATTGTTCGTGTTGCGTGTTCAGTTGACAATTTCGCAGCCTGAGAAGTGCGACGCTCAAAGATATCGAGCAAAGCATTCAGCACGACCATCAAATCAGGCGAGGGGCTAAAAGTAATCTCCAGCATCATTCAACCCACTGATTGCACAACATTATTCCTTCTCCAACTCCGCAATCATCTCACTCTTGTCAATCTCGATCACAAATGAGTGATTATTTTTGCGAACGACAGTGCAGACACTGTCGACATACGGCAGAAGTGAGCCAGATTTATCGGGCGGGGTGGCGAGCAGCACCTGCAGGCCGGCCTGACGCATGAATTGGAGCGCGCTGGCGGTGCGAGCGGTGTCCATTTTGCCAAATGCTTCATCGAAGAGCGCCAGGCGGATGGTATCGGATGGGCGCGGTTGGTTCAGGCGATACGCTTGCGCGAAGGAGGCTGCCATCGCCACATAAAAAGGTGTGGTTGTTTCGCCGCCCGACTTTTTGGCGTTGATCTGGCTGAGCAGGGCTCGGTCGCCGTTGGGGTAGTGAATGCGAATATCGTACTGTAAATAATTGCGGTAATCCTGCAATTCGCGAAGTTCGATATTTTCGTCATCGTGGGTGGTCAGGCGCTCAAAGAGCAAATCCCAACCCTGCTGGTGCTTTTGGCGAAAATCCGAGTCGAAAAGCGACGCGCCCATGACCTGCTGGCTGTCCATGATCAGATCGTAGACTTGTTTGACCTGCGGCGAGGGCTGGTTGATAAATTCAAAGCGTTCGCCGCCAAAACGAAGGTGGGCCAGAGTGCCGTTCAGATGCGCCAACTGCTGGCGAGCATCCTCGATTTGTTCGCGCAAGCGATGGATGAAGTTCTCAACCAGTTCCTGCTCGGCCAGACTGCGTTGGTGGGCGATTTGAGTCTCGTAGCCAGGCAGCTCAGAGTCGATCAGCTTGTTGCGCTCGTCGGTGTAGCGCGTGGCATTTTCTGTCTCATCATAGCCAAAATCATAATGAAGTGAATATTCTTGTTTGGCTTCGCGCAGCCGGTCGCGCGAACGCTGTTCGGCGGTCTGGTAATCATTTTGCTTTTTGGTAGAGTTTTCCAAAATGACTTCGGGCGGCTGGCGTTCACGGCGGCGTTCGTACTCTTTTTGAACATCGGAAGTGGTCTCATTATCGGCGTTTTCCAGAACCAGGAAATTTTCTGCGCTTTGGTGCGCGTCATCGGCGGATTTCTCCAGGCCAGGAATAGCCTCGGTTTCAAGGTGTTTGACTTCACCTTCAAGGGTGCCTAGTTTCCGTTCGATGGCAGAGACTTCCCCCTGGGCCTTACGCAGCAGCGCTTGACAGCTCTCCACTTCAGCCTTAAGTGAGTCTATTGAACGGGTGTCCAACCCGGAGAATTCACTCTTAAACACAGCCAAGTCCGTTTCGAGCGGCACAAGGCGGCTGAGAATCGGCAAGGCCGCTTCGAGTTCCACCAGTGGACGGGTTTTGTCGCGGGTGAGAGCCAGTCTTTCGCGCAGGGCATTGGCGCGTTCGTTGAGTTGAACCATTTCGCTGGCGATTTCGTCCAACCGAGTCTGACGTTGTTCAATTTGACGCGGCACGGCACGTTCGCCAATAAACCAGCGTTTGTAGACCTGCGGATTGAGGTGACTGTCTGTGTAGTTGCGGCGTACGAAGCATTCGCGGGTAACGGCCGTGCGATGTGGGCGAAGTTGTTCGAGTGTTTCGCATTTAATGTAGTTGCCGAGTATGAGGTTGGTGAAGGCGAGGGCGGCAGGGTGGGTGGCAACTACTTCCTTGGCAAGGGTGTTTTCCTTGGGCGTCCGCTCCGCTTCGCTACGGGATGATATGTTGCGTATCCCGTGCTTGATGATGGAGTCGGTATCCAAAAGGGTGGCGCCGTGCAGGGTATCCTTATTTTGGCGGTAGAGTTTAATCGCATCATTGTAATGAGCGGGTGGGACGAGCAGGGTGAAACGGTTGAAACCGAGCAGACCCTCCACGGCATCCTGCCAGGATAAGTCGGGGATTTTGAGTTCGTTGCACAGGTAAACGACTTCGTTTGCGCCCAAGCCGAGTTCGGCGCGAATCATTCGGCGCAGTTTGGCGGCATTGGGAGCTTCCACTTCGACGCTGGCTTCACGGTCGCCAGTGCGCAATTTGCGGATGTCCGATTCGAGCGTGGCAGCTTCGGCGCGCAGGGTGGTGACTTTTTCGGCGAGAAGAGTTTCATCGCGGGAGAAGGCGTGGCTTAAAGAGGTGAGGGCTTCCTGGAAACTGCGTGTCGCGTGTTCCGTGATGGATTGTTCTGTGAGGAAAGTTTCGAGGGCGGCGGGAACAGGAAGCTTGTCGGCGAGGAGGTAGTCACGCAGCTTTTTGGCGTCGTTGAATTCGCGGGCGAGGGCGTGATCGATTTCGGTTTTGCGCTGGCGCAGGAGGGTCAGTTCGTGGGTCAGGATGCTGATTTTTTCGCGCAGTTCCTTTTCGCGAACTGCGGTCTGGTCGGTGCGCAGAGCCACTTCAGCATCCGTCAGCGCCGATTGGGCAAAAACCAGGCTGCGGGCCAAATCGTCGCGTTCGCGTTCGGCGCGGCTGAGTGTCAGCTTGACAGTATCCAGTTCGAGGCGACGGTCAGACAATTCCTTCAGAAAAATATCTGCCTGAACACGGTGAGCGATGTAGGTGTTGGTGATACGGCGGCGGCGATTGGCGGCGCGTTCCTTGTCGAGTTCGTCGATGGCGTTGAGGCGATCAATCCGTTCGCGGACATTGGCGGCCAGGCTCTCAAAGTGACGCAGGGTTTCGAGCTGAGCCTGCAGGGTTTTAACATCCACCAGGTTTTCGTCGAGCAAGTAGGTGTGAACGAAGGAGCGAATATCGGTCAGTGGGCTGAAAGCCAGGCCCTTGACGATTTTGGCCGGGAAGGTGTCTTTGAGCTGTCCAAGACGGTTGAGCAGATTAACACGGTAATCTTCGAGACGAGACCAGACCTGGGCGCGGGCGGTGGAGGGCAGGGCGAAATTTTCGAGATGACGTTTGAAGAAACGGGTGTCGAAAACCTGACCGGGAGATTTGAAAAACCAGTCATCGTTAAGGGCGGCGTTGTGAACGATGAAATAAGCCACATCCGGGTTGCGGCCATCCTCATAAGCGTCAATGACGGCTCCGTGGGCAAAAAAAGTGCCGTCGGGGTTCTTGAATTCAAGCGCAACCACGCCGGTGGCATCGGCGCGCAAATAACGCTGACCTTCGGTGCCGAGTTCGCCGCGCACATAACTGGCCAGGGTGCGTTTACCACCGCTGAGAGCCGCCTGGTTGAAACGCACATCCCGCTGCCCACCAACCAGGGCAAACTGCACGGCATCTAGAACGGTGGATTTGCCCGCGCCATTGATACCTATAAAGTAGGTGGTTCCCTGGCAGTTGATGGTGGTATTTTCAAATAGATGCCAGTTGACGAGGCGGATGCGGGTGAGCAGCTTCATAGGATTCCTTCATCTTCATTATTTTCAGAATCGTCCCCGCCCGTCCGATACTTCCTCAGCCAGGCTTCTAGCTCGTCCGCAGATTGGATGGGGAGGATCAACTTCACCGAGCCGCGCAGGCGCAAGCGGGATTCGGAATCGCGCACGTCAATGGAACGGCCATTCAGGGTATCAATCAGTCCGATGGAACGCAGACGGCGCAAAAGGGCTTCATATTGTATTATGCCGAGGTCGCGTTCCTTGCCGGTAATGGTGCGAAACTCCTCACGGACCTCGCCAATCGTGACCACCGGGTCGTTGACCAGGCTAAGATGTTCGATTTTCTCCTCATACAATTTGCGTAGCACGACAATCATCAGGCTTTCATCGAGTTTGTAGCGGGCGCGGCAGTAGCTGAAATCGGAAACGGCCTGAAAAATGCGATGATAATCGTCATGCAGCAGGCTGAAGCCAGCCAAAGCGAGCAGACCGTCAAAAATGGCGCGATGCCGATAGACGAAGTAATAATCATCTTTATCGGTATCCACATCCTGGTAGAGAAAAGTCTGTCCGAGCAGGCGGTTGACAATGCGTGGCACGTCGCGACGGGATTTTTCGGGGATATCAGTTAGTAAATTATCAGGAGTGAAAGACATGGTTGGTTCCGTGACCAAAATTGGATGAGAAAGTGTTGCATATTCCGTTTCAGAATCGCCCAACGGAACACGAGACGCGCGTTACAGTCGGATCAAGTCGAAGGGCACAACCTTAAAATCCCCGACTCTCACGGCATCCCCCTCCACCACTTCCAGCCCGTAACTGACTTCGGGATGGTGGGCGTAGGCGATGATGGTGGTCAGCCAGTGCAGGTCAGCTCGAATTTCGATGGGAATTTCGATGAGATGCAATCGCTTGTGGCTGTTGAAAAAACCGAGCACTTTACGATTGACCTTGTCAAGCGAGAAAGCCTGGGTCACATCCTGCATGGTGGCAGCGTGCAGGGCAAACAAGTCATCCGGGTGCAGGGTGGGCAGGAGGATGTCATCGGGAGTGAAAGGCGCGCGGCGTTGGGGCGGGGTATAAAAACTCCGCGCGTCGGGCGAGCGCACGGGCATCTGGCGCAGGCCGGGAGCGTCATCAGGAAGTTCGGTAAGGCCCTCGGCACGCATAGCAGATAAGCCCTTGGCCAGTGAAACCAGCTTGTCCTTGAAACTACCATCCGCGCTGCCAAGTTGATAACGCACCTGGCGCAGAGAAGTGCGCAAGTATTGGGCATGGCGGCTGTCAATATCGGCCAGGAGCGGGTCAAGCCCTTCGAGCTGGTTGGAGATAAAAATCAGGTAATGGCTGATTTCAGATTCGGCCTGGGCCGGGGAAAGGCGGCTTTGCGCGGCTAATTCCTGGGCAGTCGCTGAAAGCCAGGCGCCATCCAACTGCCAGTTTTCGATCTGGTTGATAATATCGCGCCGGTATCGGGAAACATGGTCGGAAGTTTTCAGGGCGTGGTAAGCAGGGCCAAGC
>CAIVSQ010000283.1 GCA_903908605.1 uncultured Anaerolineae bacterium | reverse complement strand
CCGCCACCAAATCCGCCACCCACGCGTGGAGATTGTCCAAGGTCGGTCGGCATATCATCTTCCAAGGGGGTGGGGGCCATGGGGCGGCGGGTTGAACCGGCACAGTATGGGCAAGACCCATTTGCAGCATCATACGGGCCGTGTTGAGGACAAATTAATTCAGCCATGATTCGTTCTCCTTTGCATTTCCACTAATTGAATTACTGGTTCAGGCAACAAAGCGCATTACAGAATTGTCGCCGAAGGCTATCTCATCATTCGGTTCGAGCATCATTGGTTGGCGGATGACTTTGCCATTGACGCGGGTATAATTTTTGGTCCCTAAATCGACCAATTTAAAATGGCCGTTTTGTTCAACAATTTTGGCATGTTGGCGCCCAACTGTGGTATCGCCAGCGATCATGATGTCGTTTTGTGGCGATCGGCCAATGGTGGTTTCACCGCGACAGAGTTGATAGCTTTTTCCGGCACTGGTTGATAACCATGCCTGTACTTTTGGTTTGTTGACGGCAGGGGCAGCATGGCCCTGGTCGATAGGTTCAGGTGTGCGGGTAGGTTGGCGAGCCGGTGCTTGCTGGAAGACTGGGGCTGGAGCATCGATTCGGGCGCATTCTGGGCATTGGCGCAAACCTGCGTCATAAACATGACCACGCAAGCAGCCCGTTAGTCCCTGAAAGGTGACATAATACCCGATGGCAATAACGAGCGGCGCGATACCGGCGATGATGCCGAGATAGAATACCACTTCACCATACGCCACCAGCGGACTGGTGGGATCTGGTGCAACAGGGTTGACAGTAAAGCGGTAGAGCATGGATGGAACAATTAACAAACCAGTCAGGATGGCTGAAAGCAGCCATCCTGTCGCCCTGAGCATGCGCTTCTGTCCATCATAAATCATCCATACATTCGCGGCGAGCGCGAGCAGGAAGAAGAGGAACCAGCCCCCCAATCCGCCCATGCCGTACAAGAACCATAGAAAAAACTCATTTGTAACAGTCATGAAAATCCTCCTTGTGATTTGTGTTTCTATTTATTTGGTTATTGTTTAGGTTCAAACGTGCCGTTTATTTTGTCACATTTGCTCTTCTCTAGATCAGGGATAACGATGGTCATACCGGCATACAATTTATATTCTGGGCTATTAATGTGGCCATTAAGACAAAACTCTTTTCCTTCGCATTTATAAGTTTCGTAGGCCCTATCAATAGTCAATGCAATTTTTGAAAGCATATCATTTGGAGGGGAAAAGTCGGTAATTTTACATTCTCCCATTGGTTCTTGCGTAGTCGGAACAGATGTGGATGTGTAAATATTTTGGTCTGGCCTGGTTGTTAATGGGGTCGGAGTGACTGATTCCGTGGTTACCGTTGTGGGTAGCGGTACTGATAATTGCGGAGGTAGTGGTGTTTGTTGGGTTGGTGTAATGGTTGGCGAATTGGTTACGTTAGTGACTACTACATTTGTTACATTCGCATTGGATGTTTTGTTTGGAGGAAATAGAAAGAGAGAAATGATGAAGATCGAAAGGACCGTCACCACCATTGCACTGGCTATTATTAACCGGTTAACCAGGGGGGATGATTTTGTTCGCCGGTCTGACCTGCGAGGATAGCGAGTTACGGCGTTCGGATCCGTTTCCTGGTCCCATATGGATGGTTGGGTCGGAGAGTTATGTGCGGCGGCACCCCACGTAATCTTTTCATCTGCATCGTGTACGGAGATTACAATTGCCGTAACGTTGTCGGCACCGCCCTTGGAGTTGGCAAAATTAATCAAGGTTTGAACTGCCTGGGCCGGGCTGCCGGTAGGCACCATGGTCAGCAAATCGGTGGGTAATGCGTAACGGGTCAGTCCATCCGAACATAATAGGATCCGGTCACCAGGGAATAGATCGTATTCCTCCGAAACATCCACCTGAACATTCTCTTCGCCACCCAAAGAACGGGTTATCTTGTTTTTTACAGAAGAAACCATTGATTCTTCTTCTGTCATTGTCCCATCCCTGATCATTTCACCAACCAGGCTGTGATCACGGGTGAGTTGTTTTATCTGCTTGTTACGCAGAATATAAACGCGGCTGTCTCCGACATGAGCAACCAGCAGTTTATTATCGCGAATGACCACGGCAACCATGGTGGTGGCCATTCGGCCAAAGGATTCCTTATCAGCATATTGATAGATTAAATTGCCAGCTTCGCGCATTAACTGGCTCAATCGTTCACCTGGCGGGACGGTGGGGCGCCTGTAGTACTCATATAATACGGAATTCGCCGCGAATTCACTGGCTCGTTCGCCCTTGGCAGCGCCACCTACACCATCGGCAACGATGTAAAGACTCCCACTTTGAATGATCTCCTGTGGGTTATCTGGTTCGAAATAGACCAGGCTATCTTCATTATTATGACGTTTACGCCCCACATCCGTCATAGAAGCCGAATAGATTTTTATTTTACTCATAAGGCGCTCACATCTCCAACAGGAATGTAGATTCTCCAGCCTGAATGGTATCTCCCAGCATTAGATCACATTGTGTATCGATCGATTGCTGGTTAACAATCACGGGATTATCTGGATTGAGAACGATCAATGTCCACGTATCTTGACCCCGTCTTATGATTGCATGTAAACGCGAGGCCCCGGCGCCTTTCAGTTGAATATCATTTTCGGAGGCTTTTCTCCCCAACCTGATTTCATCTTTGTTCAAAGGCCAGGCTTGCCCGGTGTTGATTCCTTCAATTTCATGCAGAGTGTATGGTTTAGAAGGTGCTGCTGCGACAGAGGGATTGGCATTCATATTCGCACCTTCTGGCGCAAGGCGTTTCCGGCGACTGCGTAAACCAATTGGAATGAGCACGCCGGCCATGGCGAGAACAATGATGATAACAACCATTCCACCACCGCTATTTTTTGTGCCGATATCTAACCGGATGGATGTTTCGCCAGAAAAGCCATCCACGTCATAGGCCTTCACGATAAGTTGGTGCCTGCCAGCAGCGGTGCCTACCGGGTTAAATTCTATTGATACACTAGGCGAGGTGGGGGTTTCAATTTTTTGGAGAAGTTGAGTATCCAGGTAAAATTCGATGCGGTTGATAGTCGCCAGGGAGGTGG
>CAIVSQ010000282.1 GCA_903908605.1 uncultured Anaerolineae bacterium | reverse complement strand
TCAGAACATAAAAACTCATTGTTTCTGCTATCTTACAGACCGCGCTCAAATATTTGTTTTTTTAGTGCACTATCGCGATTATACAAACTTTCAACACTTTCGACCATTAGTGGCGCATCCTGGCTCACATCCTCTGCTAGAACTTGGTCATTGAGGAGTTCCCGACATGATAACTGACCCTTCTGAAGCGGGATGGCAAGGTAATAGTCATCTGTTGTCAGGACATGACCAGCGGACAGATTATGACGGGCGTATACACCACGAACCAAAGAGCTAAGATAATCAACCTCTTTTTGCGGAGATGGGTGCTTTTCAGTCCCTGGTGCACCGCACATCTCTCTCGCAGTCTTAAAAGCCTGAAACCATACAGCAATTTGTTCAGGGGTGGAACAATACGGCGAAATCGGCCTATCGTCGGTTTTTATATCGATATGCCGTTCGAAAGTGCGGGCTCCCTTAGCATAGGCAATCAAAATTGAGTTTTTCCAATCATGATATTCATGGGTTGATAAGCCAATAACATGTCCAGGGTATCGATGTTTTAGAAAATCTATCTGATTTAGCTGCAATTCTGAGTCTTCACTTGGATAAAGTGATACGCAATGGTTAATGGCGAGGGGAATATTTCGGTTCTCGAAAAAAATGACCATGTTATCGATATTGTTGAGGGAGCTACCACCTGTGGAAACCATCACAGGTTTTCGAGTCCGGGCAATTTTTTCTAATAATGGCCAATCAGTTATATCCGAACTGGCGATTTTAATAATTTCAATCCCCAGCTCTACGCACAATTCAACAGATCGTTCATCGAATGGGGTTGCCATCCGAACACAGTTAGTTCTTCGAATACCCTCCACGAGTAAAGCTAATTCATCTTGGGTAAGCCGCGTATCGATGGTTTTCTTTATATAACGAATATCCTCTCGCGATCGAAAATCCTTGTGAATGAAGGTTTCAACATCTCTAAATTGTAATTTAATTGCAGCACGGACGTCGTTATAACGAACCACCGTGCCGAATTCGCGAATGATTTTTAATCCACGGTTGACATCACCCCAGTGGTTATTAGCAACTTCCAAAACAAAAAGGTCTTCAAATAAATCGCGATTAATCATAATTAGCGCTCCTTGACTTTCTATTCCACCCATTCGGGAATAAGTAAATTTCCGTGGAATTCTTCTCGCTCAAGAAATGGATATAAATCCTCCAGGGGTGCAGAAACGATCCTACCATCTGGGAGTTGCCTTGAGCTTTGGCGAGGTTCAAAACCTTGGTTGGGGTCCAAAATTACATCAAGTAACGCAGGACCTGGAGTTTCAAGTGCTTCTTTCAGAGTAGTGGAAAAATTTTCCTGGTCGAGCCTGTAAGCTGGAATGCCATAAGCATTAGCGAGTTTGACATAATCTGGAAAACTTAATCCTGAAGCTGGGCTTTCTCCGACCGTGTTACCAAAAAAATTGTTTTGCGAAGTGCGAATTGAAAGATAACCATTATTATTTAATACCACGATTTTCACCGGGAGGTTGTAATTAACAACAGTTTGTAATTCCTGAATATTCATTTGTAGGCTGCCATCTCCAGCAAGGCATACAACTCTATTTTTGTGGGCTACCGCAGCTCCAATCGCTGCCGGTAAATCATATCCCATTGATGCAGAACCTGAGTTTGAAAAAAGTCTTTGGCCTGCCTTAATATACGCTGTTTGAAAAGCCACTATGCATGCAGTTGCGTTGCCCGTGACGACAATATCGTTTTCTTCAAGTTGATTAAAAAGTATTTCCATAAAGTGATATGGATTAATTTTCCCAGAAAAAATTCGCTGTTTATTGGTAACAGCTGGATATCGATCCATACGATCCTTACACCAGGTAACCCATTCATGATATCTTGAGGCGTTCCAAGCTAATTCCGCTAATTGACGTTTCATTTCATCGAGAAACATGTGTATGTTTGCGACAATGGGGATGTCTGGCTTAATTGTTGGTCGATTGAGTTCTGCCGGATCAATATCGACCCAGATTTTGCAGGCACCTCTGGCGAAGGATTTAAAAGCGTATCCTGTTTGACGGATATTTAGCCGGCTACCTAATACTAAAAGTACATCAGCATTTTGGACTGCAAAATTACCTGGCCGTGTACCAATGGTTCCGGGTCTGCCACAAAAATATGGGTCGTCTGAGGTAATGGTGTCATGCGTCCAGCCTGTTGTAACTGGAATTCCAAGTTGATGAATTACCTCATGAAACAACTCAACGGCCCCAGAAATCCTTACTCCTGAACCTGCGAGAATGACAGGTCTGCGAGCGTTCAATAATTTTTCAAGAGTAATTGACACATATTTTTGCAGATTTTTAGCCAATTCAGCCGATTGATCTGGTGCAATAAAACCTGTTAATTGGTCAGGTTCTATCTGGCTGGATTGAATATCAATGGGGATGTCCAACCAGACGGGTCCCGGCCGTCCTTCTGTAGCGTAATACCAGGCTTTTTCAAGTTGATAGCGAATATCTTCAGGCTTTGAAATTGTGCTGGCGTATTTTGTAATTCCACTTACCATGGAGATGATATCAGCTTCCTGGTCTCCAAGTTGGCGTAACCCAGGTACATCATAACTGCGAATATATGTTTCTCTTTTTACCTGACCAGAAAGAACGAGCATAGGAATTGAGTCAGTAAATGCGCCATACACACCATTCAAAGCGTTAATTCCGCCCGGCCCTGTCGTCACATTAACCACTGCGGGTTTTCCAGTAATACGGGCGTAACCTTCTGCTGCCATGGCGCTTGCTTGTTCATGATGGTTAAAAATGGGTGTTATATTTGGATGTGTCCCTATAGCGTAATTGAGAAACATTGAACCGCCACCGGTGATCATGAAGACATGACGTACCCCAAATTCAGCCAAGCGTTGAGCAATATATTCGGAGACTCGCATTAATGGGATCCTCGCATTGGAATGACATAAAGAACAGTATCGAAGGTATTATAAGCGTGACTACGGATAAAATATTTATTCCGTAACCCGTATTTATGAGCCATTGTATTGATCAAAAATAGGATATCCCAGTGATGCTCTGGTGTATGATAAATTGAAATGGCCATTCCTGGGTGGTAATTTGAAATAATTTGCTCTGCGCCAAGAATTGCTTCGTATTCGGCTCCTTCGATATCCATTTTGATCAAATTAGGGCGAAAACCTGGAATGGCTTCATCCAATTTTATACATTGCACAAGAGAATCTCCAGTCACAGTTATTTGGCTGGCTTCCCCGTGCTCGTTTGAAAATGATAACTGAGTAGTTGCCGAGTGAACTCCACAAGGCCACAAGCAAGCATTTAGAGTCGGGTATTTTTGAACGGTTTGAACTAATTTTTTAAAATTTTTCAGATCAGGTTCGAATGCTGCCAGGGCTTCGATGGGGATTTTAGTATCGAATAAAAACCGAATAATATCTCCATCAAATGCTCCGCAATCCACAAGGCGCAGTGGAGTAGACCATTTATCTATGTCTGATGGAAAATATTGGTTAGCCACGTCAG
>CAIVSQ010000281.1 GCA_903908605.1 uncultured Anaerolineae bacterium | reverse complement strand
CCGGGGAACCAGCCTGGTTATCGTTTTCCTGACAGTTTACTGGCTGGTAGGGAAAATTCAAAACACAATCGCCAAAAATCAGGTCAGCGCTCCTGCGCCAGTGGCATCAAAACAACGAGTCAATGTCAAATCGCAAGTGTCCAAAGGCCAGGGTTCCACTGCCCCGCGTAAAAAACTTTAAAACCCATGGCTATAACCGAGCCTTTCAACTGTGACTAATCGGCCGGGAAGTAATTCAATCGTTAATTTTCATCCGTTAGCCCATCGAGGGTGGTCATTTTTCCAATTTCTGGCCAAATTTTAGCAACCCCCAGGACAACCAGGATGGTCAGGATGCCGCCTGAGATAACCGAAGCAATCGGACCAAACAACGCCGCGACCGATCCAGATTCAAACCCACCCATTTCATTTGAAACGCCAATAAAAATACTATTTACTGCCGACGTGCGTCCGCGCATTTCATCCGGCGTACGCGTTAGAAGTAAAGTTCCACGAATAACGACGCTGATATTATCAAGCGCACCCAGCACTAAAAGCATTGTCATGGACAACCAAAAGTTGGTCGAAAAACCAAAAAATATCGTTGCCAGCCCAAAGCCAGCCACAGCCCACAACAAGGTTTTTCCGGCCTGTTTCATCGGCGGCAAGTGGGTCAAAATAAAAGCGCTGATCAACGAGCCAATCGATGGAGCCGCGCGCATCAGCCCCAAGCCCTGCGAACCTACATGGAGAATATCGGTTGCATAAACTGGCAGCAAGGTCACAGCCCCACCAAACATGACAGCAAACATATCCAATGTGATCGCCGCCAGGATAACCTTGTTTCCACGCATGAAACGCAGTCCCTCCGCCAGGGATTCTAATGTGTCTGCCTTCGGCGAAAGTGCCAAAGGACGCCCCTTGATTAGCAGAACCATGGCGAGGAAAACCAGGGCGGCAACAGCATCGAGTAGATAAATGATCGTTACGCTCTCCATCACAGCCGCGATCAACCCGGCGATGGCTGGACCGATGATTGATGCCAACTGCCAGGAACTGCTGCTCCAAGTAGCTGCACTGGTGAACATTTCGGGGGGTACTGTTTGAGGAATTAATGTGGCGGAGGCAGGCTCATTGAAAGCCCGCGCGACCCCAATGCCGAGCAAGCAAAGATAAATCAGTAGCAGCGGGCCCTGGATAAAAGATAAATAAGCCAGGCCGAGCGAACAAAAGAAAAGCAGGATCTGGGTGATAAAAATAATTTTCCTGCGATTGTACTGATCAGCTACATGACCACCAGGTAATGACAGCAAAATAACCGGGATCACCTGCACCAGGCCGATCAAACCAAGCGAAAAGGCATCATGCGTTCGCAGCCACAATTCCCAACCAATGGCAACTGACAACATTTGGTTGCCCAGGGAAGCAATCAGGCGACCAACAAATAAAAGTCGAAATTCAGGATAACGAAGCGCCGCGTATGGATCGCGACGGGTGTTATTAAAGTTTGTGTCTGTCATGGATTACCTCGCAAAGTGTGCCGATTATAGACTAAACTCGTCGCATTTGTCGACCATGTTTTTCGCAAAACCGGATTTGAATTCAAGACTGGCTTTCGCAAGTATAATAGTTTCAACTTTTGTCGAGGGAAAAACACATGGCAAACACCCCTGCTTCAATCCTGAAAGATGTATTTGGTTATGACAGCTTCCGCCCGCAACAACACGAGGTAATTGAGAACATCCTTAAACGGCGCGATACATTGGCAATCATGCCAACCGGTGGTGGAAAATCACTATGCTACCAGGTACCAGCATTGCTATTTAACGGGCTGACCGTGGTTGTATCCCCCTTGATCGCCTTAATGAAGGATCAGGTTGAGCAAATGCACGCCAGTGGTGTGCCCGCCCTTTTTATCAACAGCACACTTTCCGCCGAAGCCTACCAGGAAAATATGGGCTATGTACGCCGCGGCGAAACACGCTTGCTTTACCTTGCACCTGAAACGTTATTAACCCCACGCATCCTGGACTTATTGGCTGAAGTGACGGTCGACTGTTTTGCGATTGATGAAGCCCACTGCATCTCGGAATGGGGTCATGATTTCCGACCAGAGTACCGCCAGTTGGTGGAAGCGCGAAAACGATTCCCCAAGGCCGTTTGCCTGGCGCTGACCGCCACTGCCACCCAAAGGGTGCGTGACGATATCCGCAAAAGCCTGGGCATGAGCACGGTGAATGAATTCATTGGCAGTTTTAACCGCCCGAATCTTTACATTGAGGTTACTCCAAAGCGCGATCCTGCCATCCAAACCATGAAGTTCCTGGGGCGTTTCAAGGAACAATCGGGAATCATATACTGCTTTTCTCGTCGCCAGGTGGATGAACTCACCCTTTATCTCAAAAATAAAGGCCTTTCGGTGCGCCCATACCACGCCGGGTTGCAAGATGATGAACGCCGCCGCAACCAGGAATCTTTTATTCGTGACGATGCCCAGATCATCGTGGCAACCATCGCATTTGGCATGGGCATTAATAAACCCAACGTACGCTTCGTTATCCATTATGACTTACCCAAAAGCCTGGAAAACTACTACCAGGAAATTGGCCGTGCCGGTCGTGATGGCCTTGCAGCGCATTGCCTGCTGCTCTACAACTACAGCGATGCCATCAAGCTTAAAGCCCTGCTTAAACAAAAAGAAGACAAGGAGCGCCTTATCGCTGAAAAACACCTCGATGCGATGGTGCGCTACGCCGAAGAGCAATCCGTATGCCGGCGAGTGCCAATTTTGAATTACTTCGGCGAGGTATACAAGGAACATCCCTGCCATAATTGCGACAACTGCGAAGCACCCCCTCCAACGATTGAAGACATCACCGTACCTGCGCAGAAATTCCTGTCCTGTGTCAAGCGCACCGGTGAACGCTTCGGTGCTACTCACGTCATTGACGTTCTGCGTGGATCGAAAAAGGAAAAAGTGCTCAAGTTCGAACATGAAAAACTTACCACATTTGGTATCGGCACGGAACTTACCCAAAAACAATGGATGCACCTGGCACGCCAGTTATTACAAATGGGTTACCTGCAACAAGAAGAGGAATATCATACGCTCAGCCTGACCACAAAAGCCAGCGAGGCTCTGCGCATGCGCTCATTGATCAGTGGACAATTACAAGAACCAGAAGAAAAAGCCCTGCCCGGTGCCAATAAAGATGAACTGGAATATAACCATGCCCTGTTCGCTCTCTTACGTGCCAGGCGCAAGGAACTCGCCGACCAGGCGGGTGTGCCTCCCTATGTCATTTTCCCCGATCGCACACTGATAGAAATGAGCACCTATTTCCCACAAAGTCCACAAAGCCTGTTGGACATTACCGGCGTTGGCAAAGTCAAAGCCAGCCAATATGGTGAAACCTTCCTCGAGCTGATACACACCTACTGCCAAAAGCACAACATCCTCGAACCTACTTCACAACCGAGCAAAACAGGGAAGTCAACCAGGAGCAGCGCGCCGGCAAAACAGACCGGAATGTCACCGCGCCTGGAAATGATCGCCGAATGCTTTAACCAGGGCACATCCCTGGCGGGTATGGCCGAAAAATTTGAAGTCACCCAGGCAACCATCCTGAATAATTTGCTCAAATACGTAGAGGAAGGTGGTGCGCTTCAAAACCTGGCAGAACTTGAATCGCAGGTGAGTGCCGGGGCCATGTCCCAGCTTTCTGTCCACACCGCCTTCGACGAATTGGGGCTGGAATTCTTAAAACCTGTCTATGAACGCATGAATGGAACGGTAAACTATGAAGATTTAAAAATACTTCGTGTGATTCACGCTTGCAGGTGAAAAGACTGACCAACATATTCAACCCAATCGGAATTTCCAGCCAGAATCGCTTGCAGGCTAATTATTCGGACTATTTTTATCAAGGTTGATTGCATCTACCTGCTTTTTATTGTATAGTGTTCATTAAGGAACTCCATAAACACCTATTGAACACAAATAAGGAGCAAAAACCATGAAGTATGACCTTGTTTTTGAAGGTGGGGGAGCAAAGGGCATGGTATTTGTAGGTGCCATGCAAGAATTTGAAACCCGCGGTCACCAGCCCGGTCGCTTGCTGGGTACATCGGCAGGAGCCATCACGGCTACACTGCTGGCAGCGGGGTACACTGCAAGCGAGATGCTGAAAGCGCTCGAGGAAAAACAAGCCGATGGCAGTTCGGTTTTCTCCAGTTTTATGGCACCTCCCGGTCCGTTCGATTCCGAGACTGTCAATAACAGCGCCATCCGAAAATTCCTACACGCAGTAAATTCGCCACTTATCCCGGATTTTCTCGAAGACAAACTCGATGATGCAATCGTCAAACAACTCGCCGAAGGAAAAACATTACGGCATTTTTTTTCATTCATAGAAAAAGGCGGTTGGTTTTCTGCTGATAATTTCCTTGCCTGGATAAAGGGGAAATTAAACGCAGGAAACCTAAACGGGAAGCCTCGAAATTTCGGCGACATGTCTCTCCGCGATTTTTACACCGCCACAGGCAGCGATCTTTCCCTGGTGGCTTCAGACACCACCGGCAAGCAAATGCTTGTGCTTAACCACAATACCGCCCCTGATTGCCCGGTAATTTGGGCCACCCGCATGTCGATGAGTATTCCGCTACTCTGGCAGGAGGTTGTCTGGCAAAAAGAGTGGGGATTGTACATGAAACGCGAGATGCTCAACCATGCCATCGTGGATGGCGGGTTATTATCCAACTTCCCAATCGAATTATTCCTATCTGATCTAAAAGACATTACCGATGTCATGGGGCTTCGCCACGACAATAATGTCCTTGGCATGCTTATTGATGAAGAGGCCGAAGTTCCCAACCTGCCCCAGCTAGCCATCAGCGAAAGCGGCATGAGCCTGGGCGATCTGCAAACTGTTCAACGCATTTCACGCCTGGTGGATACCACATTATCTGCACGGGATAAAATGGTAATTGACAGCTATGCGAATTTGGTTGCACGCATGCCAGCGCGCGGATATGGCACAACTGAATTTGACATGACCCCCACGCGACGGGAAGCTCTTGTTGAGGCTGGCAAAACCAGCATGCATGCCTATTTTGTCGCCAGGGAACGGGCAGCCGCCAGTGATACCAGCTTTGGTATCGGAGATGATGTTGAAACCGACCAGGATGTAATTAATAAGCGCGCTGCGAAAATTCTGAAATAAAAACGCTCAAATAATTCAGGAGACTGTGGTAAAGTTTTGTTACTTTCCACAGTCTTTGTCATTAAGGTGTCAAGAATATTGTAGTAAAAATCATTATGAATCAACATCCTACCCCATATCCTGATATCAACCAAACCCTGGGCAGCCTGCATGAGGGAGCATCGACCATCCTGGGCACACAGCTAACCGGCATGTATTTATACGGATCACTTTCCAGCGGTGATTTTGACCCAGGCAGCAGTGATATCGACTTCGTCGTGATCACTGAAAGTGAACTAACCCAACCCACGATCGATTTACTGGACAAGATGCATGCGGACTTGTGGAACAGTGGTCAGAAATGGGCATCAAAACTTGAGGGCGCGTATGTGCCCAAAGATCTAATTCGCAGGCATAAAAGCAACCACAGACCAATGCCGATCGTGAACGAACAATCTTTTTACACCGGGCAAATCGGAAGCGATTGGATTATTCAGCGTCATATCATTCGCGAATGTGGCATCTGTATCAGCGGACCAGATCCGAAAACCTTGATAGACCCTGTTTCTGCTGATGATATCCGGTCAGCAGTCATGGGATTGCTAACCGAATGGTGGTTTCCGATGCTTAATACCCCCGAATGGTTAGCCCAACGCGGAAGTGAATATCACGCCTATGCCATTATCAGCATGTGCCGGGCTTTGCACGCCATGGAACACGGAATCATTGTTTCGAAACCAGCTGCAGCGGCCTGGGCCTCCAATGCATTGGGCCAACCATGGAACCATGTAATTACACGCGCACTAAAAACGCAAACCGAAAACAACGAGGGCCTCCTTGCGGAAGCCCTCGAATTCATTCAATTAACCAGGGATCGCACAACCAGCAAATAGTGCCCCGAGTGATAAATCCGAATTTTGAGATCTGGTTAGCGCATCTTGAAAAACTGGGTCATCTTCATGGCAAGGTTGAGATCCCCAGTCAATTTCAACTTACCCGCCATAAAAGCCTGCATTGGGTCAAGTTGGCCAGTAAATAGCTTGATGTAATCTTCCGAATCCGCCGTCAGGGTCATTTTGGGGTTCGGATGGGTGGCATGTTGAACATCTACTTTTCCATCCTTAATTTCTGCGTACCAATCACCCGGCTCAGCCCCGGTAAATTTAAATTGAAGAACGACATCGAGACCTTGCGCTTTTTCCGGGATAAATGCGGACGGCATTTTGGACATTAAATCAGTTATTGTTAGTGGCATGTTATTTCTCCTTGGATTAAGTTTATTGTAAATTCTCAAATATCGTCGCAGCGCCCATGCCACCCCCAATACACATGGACACCATGCCATATTTGGCCTTGCGACGAGCCATTTCATAAAGCAACTGCGTGGTCAGCTTGGCACCTGTACAACCCAGGGGGTGTCCCAATGCAATCGCGCCACCATTGACATTGACTTTGCCCGGATCCATCGCCAGCTCACGCATAACAGCCAGTGACTGGGCGGCGAAGGCTTCATTAAGTTCAACCAAGTCTATATCTTCGAGCTTAAGCCCAGCGATCTTAAGTGCCTTGGGAATTGCGGCGATGGGCCCAATTCCCATCAGATCGGCTGGGACGCCACCTGTGGCGAATGATACAAAACGTGCGAGTGGTTTAAGCCCCAATTCCGCCGCCTTGCTAGCGGACATGATCACCACCGCAGCCGCCCCATCAGAAGTTTGAGATGAATTTCCTGCAGTAACTGTCCCGCCTTCCTTAAAAGCTGGCTTTAACTTCCCTAGCGCTTCAAGGGTGGTATCGGCGCGTGGACCCTCATCGCGTTTCATCACAAAGCGGCGTGTAGAACTTGCGCCATCCTGGTATTCGCAAACTTCCACTTCGACAGGCACAATTTCTGGATCGAACAAACCAGAGCTAACTGCCTGATAAGCCTTTTGGTGGGAGCGAAGCGCAAAGGCATCCTGATCGGCTCTATTAACCTGGTATTTTTGCGCAACATTTTCTGCGGTCAGGCCCATGCTTGTATAAACCGCCGGATCGGTGGAAGCAAAATGGGCATTCGGGGCAAATTTATTGCCAGTCATTGGCACCAAGCTCATCGACTCTGCGCCACCTGCAATAGCAATCTCCATCTGATTAGTCATAATCGCATACGCAGCATGCGCAATGGATTGAGAACCTGAAGAACAGTAACGATTAATGGTTTCACCACTGACCGAGTTTGGCAGTCCGGCCCGCAAAGCCACCGTACGAGCCATGTTTAACCCCTGCTCTCCCTCGGGGAAAGCACAGCCCAGGATAACATCTTCCACCTCGGCCGGATCCAGGCCCGGGGTCCGTCTTAACAGGTCAGCGATGACATAAGCGGCCAGGTCATCAGGTCGAACACTGGCCAGGCTACCTTTCTTGGATTTCCCAACCGCCGTACGCGCGGCAGCGACAATTACAGCATCTCGAATATTCATCACATCCTCCTTAATTACGCAGCGGCTTTCCGGTCTGAAGCAAATTCCACATACGTTTCTGGGTGTTTTCATTGCCGCAAAGGCTAAGAAAAGCCTCGCGCTCCAGGTCCAGAATATACTGCTCACTTACCCAGCTTGGGCGGCTTAGATCACCACCTGTCAGTACATAAGCAAGTTTTCCCGCGATCTGCTTCTCGTATTCAGTTATGTATTTACCCTCTGCCATCATGTGAATGCCTACGCGCAAAGCGGCAAGCCCATCTCGCCCGGCAGAATAGATCAGTTCAGGTGCTGGAGGGGCGTAACCAGTCGCTGACATGTGCATAACCTCTTTTTTCGCTTCGGCCAGCAAACGCTCACGGTTCATCACCACACGATCCGCTGGTCCGAGGAAACCTGCCTGCCGGGCTTCGCCAGCGCTGGCGGCCACCTTTGCCAGGCCGATCTGTTCAAAGGCGCGCTGCAAATATGGCAGCGCATCCGCATTTTGCGTACGCATGGGTGGATTAACCAGCCTGCGCATGATTTCCTTGGTGCCAGCCCCAGCCGGGATAACCCCAGCGCCCATCTCAACAAGACCAATGTACAGTTCGCCGTAGGCCACCACCCGCGAGGCGTGCATGGTTACTTCAGCTCCACCTCCCAGGGCAAGCCCGGCAGGAGCTACGACCACCGGTTTGTGTGAATAACGCATACGCATGTTCAAATTCTGCAGCTTGCGGATGGCTTCATCGAGGGTATCCCACATGCCCTGCTGGGCGGCAACCACTACCATAAACAGGTTCGCACCAGCGCTAAAATTATCCGCCTCACCACCAATCACCAGGCCGTCAAAATCCTTCTCCACGCGATCCAGCGCTTCGATGGAGATATTGAAAATGTCATCATCCAATGCATTCATTTTGGTGTGAAATTCCACACCAGCCACCCCATCACCCAGGTCACGCAGGGTTGCACCCGCATTTTGACTGATAATGGTTTGATCTTTTAGAATTAGGATGCCTTTTGGTGCGGCGATAGGTGTGTATTTACCAGTACTGACATCATATACACCTAGTTTTTGATCGCCTGCATATTGGTAAAAAGACTCGATCCCGGCGGCTAGCATCGCATCCACCCACGGTGCGGGAGCAAAACCTTCTGCCTTCATCAAATCCACCATCACCCGCACCCCAAGCATATCCCACATTTCAAAAGGACCGGCTTCATTGCCAAATCCCCAACGAATAGCATCATCAACCGGCTTGCCAGTATCTGCCACATCCGGCAATATTGCTGAGGCGTATTGGAATGACTGCAGCAGGAGCAGCTTCACCAAGTACGCGCCGCGATCGGTCTCAGCCAGCAATGCCCTAAGACGCTCGCCGAGTGATTCAATCTCGCGTACTTTCCCAACCGATTCAAAGCGCACTTTGCGTGGGGCTTCATGCTCGAGCGACTGCAAGTTGAGAGACCAGAATTCTTTGCCAGCTTCCGTCTTCACTTCTTTATAAAAACCAGCCTTTGTCTTGTTTCCAAGCCAGCCTTTCGATAGCATCGTTTTTATCAGCTCATTTACTTTTTCATCCAGCAAATAAGGCATGGCATACTGATCATCCGGGATGCCTGCCGCCAGGTTGCGGCCAACATGATCCCAAACATCGATCCCAACCAGGTCGATCAGCCGGAAAGTCGCAGTTTTTGGTCGGCCCATCAGCGGACCAGTCAAAGCATCCACTTCATCGACCGTATACCCATTTGCCAGGATGGTGTGCAATGCAAAAGCACCCGTTCCAAAGGCAAATCGGTTGCCAATGAAATTTGGTGTATCTTTGCATAATACAATGCCCTTCCCAAGGCGGTACTCACCAAAATGAGCCAAAAATTCCACCACGCCTGGGTCGGTATCTGCGGTACGGATTATTTCCAGTAACTTCAAATAACGCGGCGGGTTGAAGAAATGGGTACCAAGAAAGTGTTTCTTGAAATCATCCGATCGCCCGGCGCTGATCTCACGAAGTGGAATACCAGAGGTGTTGCTGGATATAATCGAACCCAGCTTGCGAACAGCGTCAATGCGCGCCATCAACGCTTGCTTGAGCCCTAAATGCTCTACGATGACCTCAATAACCCAATCTGCGCTGGCGATCACGTTAAAATCATCTTCAAGATTGCCAGTTTTCACCAGGGTGTACTGGTCTGACGAGAAAAATGAGGCCGGTCGGGAATTTTTTGCCCGTTCCAGTCCATCATTAACAATTTTGTTTCGTGCCAGCCGGTCCCCAACTGGAGCGTCTTTGGGCACAATATCCAGGAGTGTGACTGATACGCCGGCATTCGCCAGGTGGGCAGCGATCGCGGCACCCATGGTTCCCGCGCCAATCACAACAGCCGAATTAATTTGATGCTTCATATCTCCTCCTTCAAAGAGATGGGTTAAAGAACCTTGCTCAAAATTTCCACCAACAACTGCGCCAGCAATATTTTAAAAATTAATGCCGCCGGGTACACACTGGCATACGAAATGGTCGGCAAATCCGTCTCCGCCTGAGATTGGGCAGCGCCCAAACCCGGCGGGTTGGTCATACAGGCACATAACGCGCCCATCGTCGACAACGTGGTCATGCGATAGACCGGTATCATCAGGATCAGCCCGGTCACTACCGTAACTGAGGAAACCAACAGCCCAATTGCGATCAAGCTCCAGCCATACTGTTGAATAACCTGTACAAGCTGGGCACCCGCGTTGGTACCGGCACCTGCCAGGAAAAGCATCAAACCCAATTCACGGGTGATGTTACGCGCCGCCGGGGGTACCCAAAGGCGAAAATTACCTACCCGGCCAAAATGACCAATCACCAGGCCTACAAGGAATACGCCACCGGCATTCCCCAATCTCAGGTCAAGACTGGGAGTGACCGGTATTGAAATGTTCCCCAGCAGAACCCCGAGCACCAGGCCAACAAGGAAAGTAACCATTTGCGTTTCGTCGGCTCGGGCAGGTTTTCCAGCAACGAGATGTTCAAATTCGTCGACCGCAGCACTCTCGCCCACCACCCGTATACTGTCACCAATCTCGAGCGTGGCGGTTCCAGTAGGGGTAATTTCGAGACCCTGGCGACGGATACGAGTGATCACCACGTTATAACGATCCCAAATTTTAAGGTCCATTAATTTTTTACTACTCAGGGATGGCTCACTGACATAGACATCGATACTCTTCACATCAGTGTTGACATCCATCTGCACTTCGGTTGGTTCGCCCAACAGAACCGACATCTTGGCGACTTCAACTTCCTTGCCAACCGCCATGACCACATCGCCGAGTTGCAAGCGTGTTCCTGCCGTAGCAGCAAAGACCTTATCTCCGCGCTTGACCCGTGACAGGTTTACAGTACTCAGGCGGTGCAAATCAATTTCACTGACCAACCTGCCATCCACATTGGGATTGGTAATTCGGTACTGCCTGGCAACGATCCCGGGTGTTTCCAAAGCCTGCTCTTCACGCCAGTGGGCTTCTTCAGCCTGTAGATCACGGCGTAAAAGCTTGGGCAGCAGCTGAATGACCAACACCACTCCTACCATGCTAAATGGATAGGCAATACCATACCCAACCGAAACAGCAGCGCTACTACCTAGACCCATCCGGTTGACACTATCGATCACCGAAGCCAGGGCTGGAGTACAAGTCAAAGCACCTGTGTACAGTCCCGTGGCAAGGTCAAATGGCAGTTTCCAAACATAAGCAACCAGGGCTGTAACCAGCGCACCCGATAAAACCGTAACCAGGGCTATGACAATAAAGCGCAGTCCCTGGCTGCGAAAAGTTCGGAAAAAGCGCATTCCCGCCTGCAAGCCGACCGCATAAACAAAAAGCAGTAAGCCCAGGTCCATTACAACCTTCGGAACGCTCAACCCGTAATGACCAAAAACGAGCGCTACGAACAGAACCCCAGCAGTCCCAAGCGATATACGCCGAATTGAAAAATGACCAAGCCACGAACCCAAAGCCAGGATAAGAAACAGCACCAACATTTGTTCCGACAATAATGCAGACATGGATCACCTCTGGCTTCAGGGTATCACATGCCGGGCGTAATGATTAGTGGCATCCATCATGTTTCAGGGTATCAATAAAGTCATATCATTCGAACGTGCGAATGGTAACTTTAACGCAGTTCTGAACCGGAATAGTTAAGCATATGGCGTGCCACAACAAGACGGTTTATTTGCCCGGTGCCTTCATAAATATCTGTGATCTTCGCATCCCGGAACCATTTTTCAATCAAGTATTCGCGGCTGTAACCGAGTGGCCCAAGAATTTCAACCGCCTTCTGGGTGACCCTATTAACGATATCGCCAGAGCGAACCTTGCTCATCGATGATTCGAGCGCATTAGGCTGCTTGTTATCTGCCATCCACACCGCCTTCAACACCATTAACCAGGCGGACTTGACCATGATTTCCATATCAATTACATCTCTTTCGATGGCTGTTAATTTTTGCCGTGGAAGTCCATAACGAATCGTTACCCCTTGCTGAGCCAGCATGCTTTTTAACTCTTCCAAGGCAGCCCGCGCCACACCCACGCCAGTCGCAGCAACCAGTGGACGGGTGGCATCAAAGGTTGCCATGGCACCTTTAAAACCAGTCGTCGATTTCTCAACCGTTGGGCTACCGAGAATATTTTCAAAAGGTACCCGTACCCCGTCCAGCGAAATAGACGCAGTATCGCTGACCCGGATGCCCATCTTGTGTTCCAGCTTGGTAACCTTGACGCCAGGGGTGCCAGCTTCGATAACAAAAGAGCGCATACCAGCCCTACCCGCACCTGGATCGATCGAGGCCCACACAACGATGAAACCATTGCCCAATTCGGGGTGGTCGTTAAATGACTTCTCTCCGGCTGTGACAAATATTTTCTCGCCAGTGATGATCCATTCACGGGTTGCTTCATCCAGGACGGCGCGAGTACGAATAGCTGAAGTATCCGATCCAGCCTGCGGTTCCGTCATACACATGGCGGCGAAGGTCGGTTTTTCACCATTAAAACGCGCCAGGAATTTTTCCTTTTGTTCAGAAGATCCAGCCGCCTGCACCGCCGCTGCACCCAAACCACCGCCGGGTGTGCTCAGGTACATACCGACATCACCCCAAGATAACACCTCTAATTGGTTGGCGAGCACCTGGTATGCAATGGAAGGGCGCTTGGGCTTGCCGGGCTCATCTGCCTTTTTATCTTCGCTGGTCGAGAGCGATCCAGCTGAAGAGCCACCCATGGCCTTCATTGCGCTATGCATGAATTCAATATAGCTAAACGGGATCTCGTGTTCATTCTCATCCATTTCACGCGAAATGGGTCGCATCATGTTGTCTGCAACTGTCTGTAACAGGAAACGAGCCTGCTCAACGGGTTTTGGGGTTTCAAATTCGATGGTCATGGGATCCTCCTAATTAAATAATTGCCAGCCCGGTGAAAGAAGCAAAGCCCCGTCCATTTCGCATCCACATTTCCACGGGATGATCGCGAATATAGCCGTGCCCACCCAGGATTTGTACTGCCCTATCAGTTACCAGCATGGCCATATCGGCGGCAGACGTCGCTGCCAGGTAGGCCTGGGTGTAGGCATCCTCCTTACCAGCATCCAGCTTCCAGGCTGCTTCCCAGGTCAGCAGACGTGTAGCTTCAATTTCGATACCCATTTCTGCCAGCATAAAGGCGATGGCCTGTTTCTGAGCAATTTTCACGCCAAAAACATCGCGATCCTTGGCATAATCTCGCGCATACTCAAAGGCAGCACGTGCGACGCCCACCGCAAGTGAAGCGTTCGCCACGCGCATAGCCGCCAGAATTGGTGCGAAATCCCCTGGAAATGCATGCGTAGCAGAAACGCGCACATTTTCAAGCCGCACCTGGTAAAGAGGCAACGCATTCAAGCTCATCAGCTTTATACGCTCTGAAACCTGCATACCCACAGCACCTTTTTCCACGATAAAACCACGCGTGTTCCCATTTAGCTTGGCGAAGACCACCATGGCCGTTGATTCAGAGGCATAAGGTACAAAAGTTTTGGTTCCATTTAGGATGTAGTCGTCACCGTCCACCTGCGCAGAAGTCTTTAGATCATTTGGATCAAAATCATACGAAGGCTCAACCAAAGCAGCTGTATATGGTCGCCATTCACCATCAATCACAGCCGGGATAAAGCGCTTCTTTTGCTCATCATTCCCAGCTAACAGCACCGACTGTACGAACAAACCGGGAGCCATGATCGCAAATGATCCAGATAAATCGCCAAAAGCCAATTCCTCGGCTGCCAGAGCCCCCGTTACAACCGAGCGATCACCGAAGCCCCCATATTCTTCCGAAGTGGATGCCTGTAAAACCCCCAGATCCCATCCCTTACTGATCAACTTGGCGGGTAATTTCTTTTCCTCTTCGGCATCATGCGCAGCAATACGCAGATCACTACGCGAAAAACGAGCGACAGCATCAATTAACATTTTTTGTTCATCTGTTGGCGAAAAACCATACATAGTCTGTGCCTCCTCTTATCTCAAAAGACCGTTTAGAAATATGGAAGAAAAATGGTCGGCAATCTGATCCAGCGTTTGCTTACCCCCAGGTCTATACCAGGTGATGGTCCAATTCATCACGCCCATCAACCCACGGACTGTCAATGGAACATCATTATCCAAAAATAAACCGGCAGCCACCCCCTCTTGGATCAAAAGCCGCCACATTTGTTCAAAATTATCCCGATGGGGTATATGTCGGGAATGATACTCAGGGTCCAAAGAACGATGTTCGAGCAGTAGGACGGATACCAGGTCCCCTTGCTCACTCAGGGTGCCGAGGTAGGCCCGCACAGCCATCCTCAATTTTTCATCCGCGGGCAATTGCTCCGCCATCACTGTTTCCATTCGCTTGGTGACCAGGTCGATGGCGCGATCCAACAATTCAAGCAGAATATCTTGCTTGCCAGAAAAATGATGGTACAGGCTGGCTTTCTCCAGGCTGACAGCTTTGGCTATATCGGCCATGGATGCGCCATGATAGCCTTTTTGGCGTATGACCTGTGCGGCTGCTTCCAGAATTACTTCTTTGCTCATGAGAACTCCCTACCGACCGTTCGGTAGGTTAATAATAGCAGAGTGATTGAACAGAGTCAAGGGGGTCATAAAAAATCAATCACCTCAATATTTATCGGCATTATGGTTGAATTGATTTATTCCGTTTCCCAAGCTAAAGTAATTCAAGTCAAATGCAATTTTCTCCTCATGAGTTCTGTTTTTTTTCTTATGCTATAATTAATTCATGCCAGACACTCAACTACCTACTCCCATAACACCCCTGCCCACATCCCAGGATGTGGACAAGGAAACTGAACGCCGCAATCGACAACTCACCATTACTCTCACGATAGCGGTTATCGTTTTCGTAGGGTTGATTGCACTTGCGGTTTACGGACTGACCCGAAACGCTAGCTTAACTGAAAACATCCGCGACATATTCATTATCTTCATGGCACTCGAATCCCTGGTGATCGGTGCCGCCCTGGTCGTGTTGATTGTTCAGATCGCCAGCCTGATCAACCTGCTTAATAATGAGATAAAGCCCATCCTGGATGCCACCAACGAAACCATCGCAACCCTGCGAGGCACAACCCAGTTTCTGAGTGAAAATCTTGTGGAACCGGTCATCAAGCTCAATAGTTATATGGCCGGATTTCAAAAAATGATTGACATGATCGGGATCAAGAAAAAGAAGTAATTTTAAAACACCACCCACGCTATTGAGATAAAAAAAGGAGAAATATTATGTCTGAACGTGATGAATTTGGCGCTTTTCTGGTAGGATTTATTGTCGGCGGTTTGACAGGCGCAGTAGCAGCCTTGTTGCTGGCTCCACAGTCTGGTGAAGAAACCCGCGCCGTGATCAAAGAACGCTCAATTGAGCTGCGCGACAAAGCCCAGGTCGAAGCAGAGGATGCCTGGAAACGAGCCGAAGCTGCTGCGATTGATGCCCGACATAAAGCCGAAGAACTTTCTCGCCAGGCCATGGCCCAGGGAGAGGAAATTACTCTCAAGGCTCGCAAACGCGGTGAGGAATTGATCGAGACAACAAAAGAAACTGTGAAACGGGCAACCACTCACAAGGCAAAAACGGAAACCGAAATAGACGCATCGGCAGAGTAAAAGAGGATAACCATGCAAGGGTTTGACGGCAAAGTCAGACCCTTGTTTTTTATTCGACGAGCCGCATTGGGTGTATGTCACCAATAGATTACATCTGGCAAGCACCCCAGACATGGTTATCACCCTTCGGACAATAAAAATGATCGCTGGTGATCTTCTCTTTGTTGTTTCCAACAAACCAGCCTGATTATGTTAGAATCTTGACATGGAAATTCAAATAGCTGTTGCCAAAATCAACAAGTATGCTGTTTCTGAAAGCGGCGATACCCTCGAAGTCGTTGAACGCCCTGGGGGCGGTTTATCTGTCGTCTTGGCCGATGGACAATCTTCTGGACGTGGTGCTAAGTACATTTCCATGATGGTGGTTCGCCGCGTGATTGGGTTGCTTGCAGAAGGTGTTCGCGATGGAGCAGCAGCCCGGGCAGCCTCGGACTACCTCTATTCAGAACGCAACGGTAAAGTTTCCAGCACCCTTAACATCATCTCTGTGGACCTCACCAGTGAAACCGTTGTCTTGGCGCGTAATAATGAAGCGCCCATGTACATAGCCCGCGAAGAAAGCATTGAATGTATTAATGAACCCAGTCATTCGATTGGTACCGCCCGCAATATCAAGCCAATCATCATGGAAATACCAATCCAGTCTGGGCTGACATTGGTAGTCTATACTGACGGCCTCGTGCATGCTGGT
This sequence comes from uncultured Anaerolineae bacterium, assembly GCA_903908605.1. GTDB lineage: Bacteria > Chloroflexota > Anaerolineae > Anaerolineales > Villigracilaceae > UBA5195. The sequence goes on along the minus strand of CAIVSQ010000281.1, from coordinate 4,567 downwards.
GAACGCAAGGGAACTCCGATGGATGTCGGCACAACCATACGTGGATTGCTGGAAGAAAATGACCCAACGCCCAGCGAACTCGCCGATGCTCTGCTATCCCAGGCAATGCGACTCGATGATAATCGTCCAGCCGATGACATTAGCGTGGTTGTTTTGCGGGTCATGCAGCGAACCGGTGATGATGTTCGCCGAATGGCCGTCAGACTGCCCATCAATATAAAAAATGGTGGCTAGACGGAAAAAGAGTTTTCCAGAATATATTCCACGCACGTGGAGAGCCAGTCTCCGCGATACCACTGTTTTGCTGGGGGAGTTCCGTGAACCAGTTTTATTCTTCTCAATTGCCATCATTGGCCTGGGTTTCGTTTACTACTATCTCGCCTCAAGGCTAAACGAGCCAATCGGTAGCCTGGCAGAGGCTATTTATTTGATGCTCACCCTCACTTTTCTACAGCCAAGCGGCGTTTTTCCCAGTCACCCCATATTACAGGTTTTTTACTTCTTTATGCCACTATTAGGCGTGGCGACCCTGGCAAGGGGCTTGGCCGATTTTGGCCTGTTATTGTTTAATCGTCGAGCTCGCAGCAAGGAGTGGGAAATGGCAATAGCCTCTACATTTAGTAATCACACCATTCTGGTAGGCCTGGGACACCTGGGTTTCAGGGTGGTTAGCAAGCTACACCAACTGGGTGAAAATGTCGTTGTAATCGAACTCAATCCCAGCGCGGAGTTGGTGAGTTCTGTTCAGCACCGCGGTATTCCGGTCATCCAATCAGATGCCACCCGGCTGATTGCGCTCGAGTCCGCAGGCGTCAAAGATGCTCGCACCATCATCCTATGTGTACAAAACGATTCGATCAACTTGCAAGTGGCGCTCAAAGCACGCAGTATTAACCCCGGCATCAAGGTGGTAATACGTATATTTGATGAAGAATTTGCCAAAACACTCCATGATCAGTTCGGATTTACGGCCTTGAGCGCGACAGAAATGGCAGCACCAGTCTTCGCCTCTGCCGCTGCTGGAATGGATGTCACCAACCCCATTTCAGTCGAAGGCCAACCGCTTAGCTTGGCCCGGTTAACCATCAATAAAGGCTCCACGCTGGCAGGACACACTGTCGGTTTTATCGAAGATAATTACCATCTCAATATTGTCTTCGTTCGTTATGACCATAACTCAGAAATGCATCCAACCGACAGCCGGATGATTACCAGCGGCGATATGTTAGGCGTATTGGGAGGACCAGAAGAATTGAGCCACCTTCTTCATGACAATGCCTGATTCAACAATGATCCCCGATTTGTCCTGGCAACCACTGGTGGGGGTTGTGGGAGTTTGCGCATCCGGTAAATCCAGCCTGGTAGCCCGATTACGTGATCGGGGCTTTCGATGCAGGCACGTCGCACAGGAACACTCCTACGTTAAAGACATGTGGAAGCGCATCACAAACCCCGATATCCTTATCTTCCTTGAAGCTTCTTATCCGGTAACGCTCCATCGCCGGCAAGCCAACTGGACTGAGGCAGAATGGGCCGAACAACAAAGACGTCTCGCCCATGCCAGGTTGTTTGCTGATCTCTTTATTGATACAAATAACCTCACCGCAGATGAAGTGCTGGAGCGAGTTGTGAAATATATCCACGGTTTTATACAAACAAAAAAATCGACGACGACCCCGTGAAATATTCTGATACCATCCACTTATTGGGAATAAATCCAAAAATAACTGGCACATGGCCAGAGGAATTTCCATACAATCTGCCCATTATTCGCCACTTCAGCGGGCTGGAATTTGATTCACCTGTCACTTTTTTTGTCGGTGAAAACGGTTGCGGTAAATCCACATTTCTCGAATCGATCGCATGTGCAGCCGGGTCTACGACAGTAGGTCGCGAGAGTGTTCAGCAGGATAAATCCCTGATCAAGGTCCGAAAATTAGCAAAGGATTTCCGATTAACCTGGTCAAAGAAAACAAACCGCGGATTTTTCATGCGCGCCGAGGATTTCATCGGGTTCGCGCGAAAGATGGTAGACGTTCGTGAGGATCTGCAAGAAAATCTGCGCCAGGTGGAAGAAGAATATAAGGATAGATCGGAAACTGCCCGCATTTTCGCCCGTTCCGCCTACCTGAATGAATTAGGAGCGATGAGGCGCGAATACGGCGACAAAGACCTTGATGAAAGATCGCATGGGGAAGGTTTTTTAACCCTCTTCCAGGCGCGCTTTGTTCCTTCCGGGTTATATCTCATGGATGAGCCCGAAACACCGCTCTCGCCGATGCGTCAGTTGGCCTTCCTTGTATTGCTAGAAAAGATGGTCAAACAGAAAGCCCAGTTTATCATCGCCACCCACTCGCCCATCATCATGGCTTTCCCAGGTGCTGCCATTTATAATTTTGACCATGGCAGTATGGAAAAAATAGCGTATGACGATATCGAGCACGTGCGTGTGACCAAATCATTTCTTGAAAATCCCGCCAGGTATCTTCATTTATTACTGGATGAATAATCCAAGTAGGGCAAATAGGGCATTTTCTCATATATCTCACCCCCTCAGGGACAAAAATAAAGGTATAATCCGACTTTGCCATCACGCCAGCCTCTGGCTGGTATTTTTATGATACGGAGAACGACAGACATATGAATCGTCGCCCCTACGCAACACTGGCCGTTGTAATTGGCTTGATTACCCTTTCCCTCTGGGTAAATTTGACAAACAACATCAGCCTGGTCAACCCCATCAACTCGAAGACCTTTTTTCAACGCGATGTATCTATTCGCCTCGGTCTTGATCTTCGCGGTGGGCTTCAAGCACTTCTCGAAGTGCCGGAAGGCACAACCGTTACAAGCGAGGACCTGGATGTCACCAAGACAATCCTGGAGAGCCGCGTCAACGCCCTGGGCGTGAGCGAAGTAACCATGCAGGTTGCTCCTCCCCGCCGTATTGTGGCTGAATTCCCTGGCATCAACAATCCCGAACAGGTTGTCGCCTCGGTCAAGCAAGTTGGCTTGTTGGAATTCGCAGATTTCGGAACCATCCGACTCGATCCAGGCACCGAGGTCAAGACCGATTTCGGGAATCCCGGCACTGCCACTGCCCTTACTGACACCACTGTACCCGACACTGAGCGTGTGTACCATACCGTTATGACCGGTACGGCACTGCAAACCGTGGGTGTACAGTCTGCCAGCACGGGTGGTTATGAAATCGCCTTTCAATTGAAAGCTGACAGTAGCAAATTGTTCAGTGATCATACCCGCGACAATGTCGGCAAAAATCTGGCTATCATCCTCGATAAAAAAGTTGTTTCCGTGCCGAGCATCAACAACCAGATTAGCGATGGTCAGGGCGTCATCACAGGTAGCTATACTCAGCAAAGCGCTAATGCCTTCGCCGTGCAGCTCCGCTATGGTTCCCTACCGGTTCCAGTTGAAATCAAGGAAAGCCGCACTGTTGGCCCAACCCTGGGCGAAGAATCTGTGCGGAAAAGCGTCACGGCTGGTGCCATCGGCCTCAGCGTCGTGATCCTCTTCATGCTCTTCTACTATCGCCTGCCTGGTTTCATCGCCGACCTTGCCCTCGTGACGTATGCCCTCTTCACACTTGCTCTCTTCAAACTCATCCCGGTCGTTTTGACACTGCCGGGTATCGCTGGTTTCATTTTGAGTATAGGTATGGCGGTTGATGCCAATATCTTGATTTTTGAGCGTCTAAAAGAAGAGTTGCGCTCGGGTAAAACCTTGCGTCAGGCTATTGACCTGGGCTGGCAACGCGCCTGGCCCTCCATCCGCGACTCCAATTCCTCAACATTGATTACCTGCTTGATCCTGTTCATTTTTGGCAACACGCTTGGCGCCAGCATGGTGAAGGGTTTCGCAGTTACTCTTGCCCTTGGCGTTGGTGTAAGCCTATTCACAGCCATCATCGTCACCCGGACTTTCCTGCACGCCTTGATGGATAATATCAAGACCGTCGAGCACCCGCGCTGGTTTGGGCTGTAGGAGGTATCAGATGAATATCATTAAGAATCGCTACTTGTACTTTGCAATATCACTGATCGTTATCATCCCTGGCCTGATTTTCATGGGAATTCACTGGGTTCAGAATCCCGCTGAAGGCCCGTTGGCCCTCGGTATCGACTTCACTGGCGGATCACTGCTGGAAGCGCAGTTCGCTTCTGGTACACAGCCCGCCACGAAGGATGTCCAGGCCATTTACAATAAATTTGCCAGCAGCGCAGAAGAAATCAGCGATCCGGTTGTTCAGTCTCTTGGCACAGATGCCATCAACATTCGATCCAAGGCTATGTCTGACGCCACCAAAGGCCTGATCGTAGCCGAAATGGAAAAGACGTTTAACACTAAAGTGACCGTCTTAAATTTTGCTTCTGTAAACCCAACCATCGGCCAGGAAGTTGCTCGCGCCGCCGGTTTCGCTGTTTTATTGGCTGCCCTCGCGATCCTCCTTTATATCTGGTTTGCATTCCGCAGCATTCAGCATGCCTTCCGCTATGGTACCGCAGCGATCATCGCCATGTTACATGACGTTTTGGTGGTGGTGGGTGTG
>CAIVSQ010000280.1 GCA_903908605.1 uncultured Anaerolineae bacterium | reverse complement strand
TAAACCTGCGTTTCCCCGGCCAGGCTGTCGAAGATCTGCGTGATGTTGCCCGCCAGGTCATACTGGTAAGCCAGGTTCTGCAGAGAACCGGTCGAAAGCGTCTTTAGCCTGCCCCCCTGGCCGATCGTGCTGTTTACTTTTTCACTCCAACCGTAGTAGGCATAGGACTGGGTCAGGCCATTGCCCAGCACGCGGCTGGTGACACGCCCGGCGGCATCGTAATTCGTATCGCTGAAATACAAGCTGCTTCCGCTCAGGCTGGTGGGCTGCATCAGGCTATTATACGCCGTCTTTATGGTTTCGCAATCCGGATACGTCATGCTGGTCACCGTGCTGATCTGGCTGGCAGGGTTTAAGATGCTGGTCGTGTATTAGAGCGGGTTGTTATTTTTAATCACTCACCAGAGGTAAAAACCTCTTTACCACTACCAAAGACAAACAAGTGATACGACGAAACCATTAGCATTCGCATCCATATTATAGTGACTGAACAGGGCGAATCTGTTGCACCTGGGTACTCAATTACCAAGCTGCTTCATTAATTCCGCGCTGTCAAAAGCGCTCCAGGCTTCCCGAATTTTTCCGTTTTCCAGGTGGGCAATCAGGATACCCATAATGGAAATCGTACGGCCGCCAGGTTGGATCCCGGCGTACTCTCCCCGTTGAGTGCCGCTAAAGTTGTAGCGCACTACCACTGTGTCGCCTTCCCCGACAACATCGTCCTGAGAAAAGTGGATATCAGGAAAGGCGGTGCGAAATAAGGTCACTCTTTGTTTCAATTGTTCGCGTCCCTGGGTGAGACCGCGTGATTGAGAACTGCCATCTGAGCGAACCGGTGCATCTAAAACATAATCGTTGGGATAAATTTCATCCACCACATCCAACAGGCCCTGATTTAGAACTTGATTGAAATGACGGTCTAAAACAGCTTTGTTTGCTTCAACAGAGAGATTGACTGCCATTGGAGTAGGCCCTGAGTGGGTGGGAGGAGTGACCATGGGCGAGCTGGACCAAAACAGGTCATATCCGGTAGCGCCGTCACCGAATATAGCGCCTTTTCCTGCGATCACTTTGCCATCTTTCCAGCGTAGAACATGCACAACTTCGATGTCCATCGTCTTATCGGCCTGGTCTGCGCGGTTTCCCTGATCGCGGGTGATATTGGCCGAATATTCGCCGATAACGATCACCTGCCCGGCAATATTTTCCATGCGGAAACTGTTGCCAGAAAGCTGACCAACCTGACCCATAAACGCCAGGAATTCATCCCTGCCAAAATTCCAGCCCGAAAGCCGGTTATGACCCGGCACCTGCCAGCTCATTTCTTCAGCCCAATATTGTTTGATCTTCTCCGGATCGCCGGAGTCAAGAGCGGCGTAGGCTTCTTTTACATGCGTGGAGTCACAATTGCTTTAACAGTAGACATCTTATCTCCTTTGCCCCGTTGATTTTACGGGGCACCATAATACTCGTAACCTCAATCCGCCAGATGGGCGGGAATAGCTTTCAGTTTAAAAACAGCCCAGAATTAACGTTCAACACCTCCTTGGATCTTGAAGTAACGGTGATATTATTCAATAAATTATGACTAATAAGAACTAATAAATCATATTCGGTATTGTAATGCAGCTAATAAATGGCTAATATTTGGTAAATATCCCAAATTGCTCCCTTAAAACGAGCTTTAACAAAAGTTCGATGAAAGTCTGCACCATTTGGAGGATCCCAACTGCCAAAGAAACTTCATAGCTTCGTGTAATCAGTAATTTATACAACAGCCCAGCTGGCTTATAAGCCCTGGTGGCGTTTATGTTGGGGCCAATTTGCGTAGTAATAACTAATTATTTCTCGGCTCCAATTAGTTCAGCAACATCCCAGTCACAGTTCTAACAATAGTGCTTATAGGCCAGATCAGCGCCATCAATCTCGACCTGGCAATTGTAGTCATAGGTGCGATGGTTCGATGGATGGCTGTACTTGAGGGGGGGGCACAGGGTATACCCATATCTTTGCCAGCCAGGACTAATGTTGTAAGGGTCCGGGATGGTTGTGTCAGGCTGGGCCTACTGGTTTATGTCAAGTTCATGGTTATCAACGCAGGTCTGTTTTCCATGATCTTGAAGGCGATCAGCGATGGCATAAGGGCTTTGCGCACTGGGTATTGCGGCGGTGTATAATTATTTTAACCTTATTCTGGCAGTGGCTACCAATATTTTTTGTCCAATAGAGGACCATGAAACTCACATACCCCTCCACGCAAACAGTCAACCAGCTTGATGATTACCACGGCACGCCAATTGCGGACCCTTACCGCTGGTTGGAAGATGTCGATTCTCCAGAAACGCTGGACTGGATACGGCGGCAAAATGAATTGACCTTCAGCTTTCTTGAGAAAATCCCGGCTCGCCAGGTTTTGCAAAAACGCCTGACCGCACTGTGGGACTTCCCACGTGCGCAGGCGCCGATCCGGCGTGGGGAGCGTTATTTTCAACTGCGTAACAGTGGTCTGCAGAACCAGGATGTGCTCTTCGTGCTGGATAGCCTGGCGGGTGAGGCGCGCCTGCTGTTGGACCCCAACACGCTCTCGGCGGATGGCACCGTGGCACTTTCGGCCTGGGAGGTCAGCCCGGATGGCAACTGGCTGGCTTATTCCACCTCCGCCAGCGGTTCGGATTGGCAAACCTGGCAGGTGCGCAGCGTGGAAAGTGGTCAGGATCTGCCCGATAGGGTGGAGTGGAGCAAGTTCAGTGGGGCGGCCTGGTTGAAGGATGGCAGTGGCTTTTTCTACAGCCGCTATGATGCTCCGCTGGAGGGCCAGGAATTCCAGGATGCCAACTACTATGACAAGCTCTATTTTCACCGGCTGGGCAGCCCGCAGGCGGAAGACAGCCTGGTTTATGAACGCCCAGACCAACCGGATTGGGGTTTTAGCGCGCAGGTCAGTGATGATGGGCGCTACCTGTTGATGGTGGTCATGCTGGGCACCGACGTGCGCAACCGTTTCTTCTACCGTGACCTGCATGAAGGCGGCGAAATTGTGGAGCTATTGGATCGCCTGGAGGCTGGTTATTGGTTCCTGGGCAACGATGGCCCGTTGTTTTACTTCCGCACCGACCTGGATGCCCCGCGCGGACGCGTGATTGTGATCGATATCCGCCAGCCCGCGCGTGAAAATTGGCGTGAAGTGATTGCCCAGGGGCCGGATGTGCTTGAATCGGTCCAGATGGTCAACCACCAGTTTGTCAGCGTGGTGAACCACGACGCCCACCACGAGCTGCGGCTGCATGGGTTGGATGGCTCGCCACTGGGCAGTATTCCCCTGCCAACGCTCGGCACGGTGATGAGCAATGGGGAGTACCGCGTCAGCGGTGGGCGTTCGGATAGCGAGCTTTTCTTCGGGTTCAATTCCTTCCTCTTCCCCCTGACGATTTACCGCTATGATTTCGCCGCGCAGACCTGCCAGGTGTTGTTCAGCCCGCCGGTCGATTTCAGGGCCAACGACTATGAAACCCGCCTGGTTTTCGTCACCAGCCGCGATGGCACGCGCATCCCGCTCTATTTGACCCACAAAAAGGGGATGGTCAGCGATGGACAAAACCCGACCCTGCTGTATGGTTATGGCGGTTTCAGTGTAGCGCTGATGCCCTCTTTTTCGATTGGACGGCTGGCCTGGCTGGAGCTGGGCGGTGTGTATGCCCAGGCTGTGCTGCGAGGCGGCAGTGAGTACGGCGAAGAGTGGCACCAGGCCGGCATGCTGCATAACAAGCAGAATGTCTTTGACGATTTCATCGCCTGTGCAGAATGGCTGATTGCCGGGAAGGTCACCTCGACGCCGCGGCTGGCAATCAATGGCGGTTCCAACGGCGGGCTGTTGGTGGGGGCCTGCCTGACCCAGCGCCCGGATCTGTTTGGGGCCTGCCTGCCGGCGGTGGGTGTGATGGACATGCTGCGCTTTCACAAGTTCACCATTGGCTGGGCCTGGACCAGTGACTATGGCTGTGCCGACGATCAGGAGCAGTTCAGGACCTTGCTGGCCTATTCGCCGCTGCACAACCTGAAAGCTGGCGGTCATTACCCGGCCACGCTGGTGACCACCGCCGACCATGATGACCGGGTGGTGCCCGGGCATTCCTTCAAGTTTGCGGCGGCCTTGCAGGCGGCCCAGGCCGGTGATCGCCCGGTGCTGATCCGCATCCAGACCAAGGCCGGGCATGGCTTTGGCAAACCAACCGCCATCCTGATCCAGGAGCTGGCCGATAGCTATGCTTTCCTGTGCTGGGCGTTGGGGATCGTTTAGCCAAATCATCCTGCCACATCAATTAAAAAAGGGGCTGTCTACAAAGGCAGCCCCTTTTTCGACTGATTATTTACAGGTCAATCCAGGCCGGGCAAACCTGGGCTTAAGCGTTGGCGGGGCGGATGAATTAATTTAACGTATTATTTACCCGTTATTACCTTCACTTTTACTGGATAATGGGAATTATAAGCGTACCCTATAACTACATCGAAAATTTTTCAAAATATGTGATTGCAGCAAGTCAGTTGTGCTTGTGTTGCTTGTGAACGTGCCTGACCACCCGGGGGGACTCATGTTGTATGCAT
>CAIVSQ010000279.1 GCA_903908605.1 uncultured Anaerolineae bacterium | reverse complement strand
CACCCATTTTATGCAAGACCGGCGTGACGCGTGGGATTGTCACGTCTCGGCCCAGCCAGGCTTTAACCTGATGCAGTCCTGGGATTGGGGTCAATTTAAACAAGGGTTGGGTTGGAAAGTTTTCCGTATCGCTGTAGAAGAGGCTGGCAGCATTCTGGCCTGTACGCAGCTGCTGATCAAGCCGCTGCCGATGGGCCTGGCCAGCGTGGCCTACATTCCACGGGATGCCCGGGCTAACTGGCAGGATGACGCCGCCGGGCAGTGCCTGCGTGAGGAAATCCACCGGGTGGCCCGCCTTAATCGTGCCATTTTCCTTAAGGTGGAGCCGCTGATTGCGCATGACCCGCAAATACAGGCCAGCCTGTTGGCGCAAGGGTTCGTCATCAGCCCCAACACCAACCAGCCGCGTGCCACCATCACAATGGACCTGACCCGCGAGCTTGACCAGATTCTGGCCAGCATGCGCAAAAAATCGCGCATGTATATCCGCGCGGCCGCCGAAAAAGGCGTGACCGTCCGGCGCGGTGAGGAGGGTGACCTGCCGGCTTTTTATGAACTGATGGTAGCCACTGCCCGGCGCGAGGGTTTTAGCCCACGCAGCTTTGATTATTACGCCGGTGAATTCCGGGCTTTTCATCCAACCAACCAGATGGTGCTGTTGATGGCCTACCAGGGTGATCAATTGCTGGCGGTGCGAACCGCGCATTGTTTCGGTGACCAGGCGGCCGAATTTCATGGTGGCTCCAGTGGCGAAGCGCTTGACCTGCGGCCCAATTACCTGCTGGTATGGGAGGCGGTCCGGTGGGCGCGCGAACGTGGCTGCCGCACCTATGATTTCTGGGGCATCCCCGACCCGGTTGGCGAGATGGTTTCAGAGGGTCAGGAGCTGCCTGTTTCGGAGCGCACAGACGGGCTGTGGGGTGTCTATCGTTTTAAGAGTGGTTTTAGCAAGGATGTTGTTTATTACACCGGTGCTTACGACTATGTTTACAATGCGCCGCTCTACCAAATGCTCAACAACCGTTTCTTCAATGCAGAAACGCTGGAAGCGCTGGCGGCCAGGTTGGATGCGCATGACCCAATGCCAGCTCTGAAGCGCAAAGCCTGAGTCTTTCTCAGCGGGGGTGTGTGAGGATTGCACCAAGCCGTTGGTTGGATGGCGGTATATTGGTGTAAAATTGACCCAATTGGTAATCATTCATTTTCAGGAGCATCCTGCCACACGGCAGGCTGCTCCTGAAAAGTGAGATCTGGGCTGTGATACGCCTGCGACTCCGCAATGCTAGCCCGGCTCAATCGTCAGCCGGGTGGTGAACTGTGAAGCATTGACCTGATGACACCCGAAACGACGAAATCACTGCGTGGAGCGAATACCTGCATGGGACCTAGTTCTGTCTCCTCCTCAACATCACAACAAGTTAAAATTCTTGTTATCGACGATGACATCCATTTTCAATTTGGGATCAAGCGGCTGTTGGTACGGGCTGGCTATGAGGTGATTACGGCTGTCACCGGTAT
>CAIVSQ010000278.1 GCA_903908605.1 uncultured Anaerolineae bacterium | reverse complement strand
GCCGCCAGACCCGGCAAGCTTGAATGGCTCGCAAGAAGAAATCCAGGATATTTTCGAATCCATCCGCGAATCATTGATTATTTATGATCTTGAAACCGGCCTGGTTGTGACAGCCAATCCTGCCGCCTGCGAAGCCCACGGTTATACGCATGAAGAATTCAAAGGCTTGGACCCTTTTGTGTTCATGCACAATGAAAGCTACATCCTCTTCCGGCAATATATCCAAACGGTAAAACCGGGGTCTACCATGGAATCGCTGGTTATTCACGTCCGCAAGGATGGCACCCCTTTTTATGGTGAGGTACGCAGATCTATCATCAATCACCGCGGGCGAATGTGCCTGTTAAGTGCCCTGCGGGATGTCAGCCTCCGCATACAAATCGAAAATACACTCAGCGAGCAAATCGAAACCCGCCGGCGCGAACAAGCCACGCTACTGAACATCTCCCACACATTGGCATCGACACTCGAGCTTCAACCAGGCCTGATCCTTGACCAACTTCACGAAATTATTGAATTTTCTAACGGTGGGTTATTTGCCCTGGAGAATTCTTCCCTGGTTACCCTGGCAATGCGGGGAAATCCACAGTTGGAAAAATCCCCTGCTCTTAAAATCCAAATGCTGGATCATGAAACACTGGTAGCTTTGTTTAATCGGCACCAACCCATTCGAATCGCTGATGTGTGGGGAGATGACCCTCAGGCGAATTTTCTGCGTTCGCTGCTAGGTCATGGTGCCTCGGCATTGCTCGAAGGAATGCAATCATGGATGTGGGTCCCTCTGGCGATCAAAGATCGTATCCTGGGAGGTATTGGTGTCGCCGAGGCGAGAAAAGATTTTTTCACCTCTCACCATGCTGACCTCGCCCTGAGTGTTGCCAACCAGGCCTCAATAACCATGATCAACGCTGAGCTTTATGGTCATGCCCAGGAGCTGGCAGTCATGGAAGAACGACAACGACTGGCTCGCAGCCTGCATGACGCCGTTAACCAGTCACTCTTTTCTGCTGGCCTGATTGCCGAAGTCCTGCCGCGTCTATGGGATCGCAACCAGGCTGAGGCCCGTCGTTCATTGGAGGATTTAAAACGCCTCACCCGTGGAGCGCTGGCTGAGATGCGCGCGCTGCTGGCAGAATTAAGGCCAACCACCCTGACCGATTCAAATCTTAGCGATCTATTGGGGCTGCTTGGAAATGCCTTTACCGGGCGCACAAATATTCCAGTGGAAGTAACCATCAAAGGCGAATGCAGCCTGCCGGCGGAAACACAAATCGCTCTCTATAGAATTTGCCAGGAAGCCATGAACAACATCGCCAAACACGCCAAGGCCACCCAGGTGGAAATCGACCTCGAATACAATGCGGGCAACCTGGAAATCCAAATACGCGACAATGGCAGCGGCTTTAACCCAACCGCATCTCCCCATTTCGGCCATTATGGATTGGAAATGATGAGAGAACGAGCCGAATCGATTGGTGCTGCTTTGTCCATTACCAGCCAACCAGGCCAAGGGACTGGCATTGCCATTTCATGGAAATACCCGGAGGAATTATGACCGAGACAAGCGCCAACCTTGAAAAGGCAGCCGTAGCATCCAGCCCAATTCGCGTCATGCTGGTTGATGATCACGCCATGGTGCGCCGTGGCCTGGCGACCTTCCTGATGGTATTTGATGATCTTAAATTGGTGGGCGAAGCTGAAAACGGCGCTGCAGCTATCAATCTATGTGCCCAGGTATTGCCAGATGTAATTCTGATGGATATGGTCATGCCAGAAATGGATGGCGCTCAGGCCACACACGCCATTCGCCAACAATTTCCGCAGGTCCAGGTACTCGCGCTCACAAGTTTCAAAGAAGGGGATCAGATCAAGAACGCACTGGAGGCCGGAGCCATTGGATATCTCCTGAAAAATGTTTCCGCAGATGAACTCGCCCGCGCCATCCGGTCTGCGCACTCCGGCCACGTCACCCTCTCGCCTGAAGCAGCCCAATCCCTGGTCGAAACAGCCAACCAGCCCACAGACACCAGACCAGACTTGACGGAGCGCGAACTAGAAGTTCTGGCATTAATGGTGGAAGGCCTTAACAACACCCAAATTGCTGGCCGGTTGGTAGTCAGCCCGTCCACGATCAAGTCGCATGTTAGCAATATCCTGTCCAAGCTGGGGGTAACCAGTCGCACCGAAGCAGCCAGCCTGGCACTGAGAAACCACATCATTGCATAACAATCAACATTCCCAAAAACAGGTAACCGTCCATATTCATTCTTATTTCAAACAAAATACCAATCAACAACCGTTCTCTCCCCCAAATGGCGGAGAGATATACTCCCCATGCATCCGATGCGCTCCACCCCAATTCGCGATAAGCTTATAAAGGAAATATTATCGCGAGCAATTTGCAAATTACCCGTGCGCAGCAAACATGCCCACATCATCCAACTTTCCTGGTTTTTGCACAACAACGCCAGGTAAACAAATTATTGTGATTTTTGGAGGAAGGAGTGGCGACAGTGAACAAATTATTAAATTCCGAGCTGCGCTACCGCCGCCTGTTTGAAGCAGCCCAGGATGGCATCTTAATTCTGGATGCAGAGACGGGTTTGATTGAGGATGTTAACCCCTTCCTGATTTCCATGCTGGGCTATTCGCATGATGAGTTCATCAAGAAAAAACTCTGGGAAGTTGGTGCATTTGCGGACATCCTAGCCAGCCAGGCAGCTTTTGAAACACTACAGAAAACCGAATATATACGCTACGATGACATGCCTCTCATGGCAAAAGATGGACATCTTATCCAGGTGGAATTCGTCAGCAATGTTTACCTGGTCGGCAATAAGAAGGTCATTCAATGCAATATTCGCGACATTACCGAGCGGGCACAAGCACAATTAGCCCTGGTCAAAAGTGAAGCGCTCTTACGCAAGCAATCTGTCAGGGATCACCTGACTGGATTGTTTAATCGCCGATATACCGAGGAAACCCTCGACCGTGAAATTGCGCGCGCCTTGCGTAAAAACCAGCTGCTCAGCATCCTAATGGTGGATATTGATGAATTCAAGCATATTAATGACACCTTTGGACATGCTGCCGGTGACGCTGTCCTCTGCGAACTTAGCAGAGTGCTGCTCACGCATGTTCGTGTAGAAGACATCTCTTCCAGGTACGGAGGCGATGAATTCGTCATCGTAATGCCCGACGTTTCATCAGCCATGGCGTACGAACGTGCTGTGCGCCTGGGTGAACATATGCGCCATGTTCACCTCACTTATGATGGACAAGCCATTGATACAATCACTTTATCCATTGGTGTAGCTAGCCTTCCTGAGAATGGCTCAACAAGAACAGACCTGATGAAAGCAGTGGACTCTGCCCTTTATCGCGCCAAGCGCGAAGGACGCAACAGGGTAATCTGCCAAGCAGCATAAATCGTTTACATCATTTGGCAGGATAAGCATGTAAGTAATTCAAGGAGGAATATCAGTGAACAAAGACCTATTTGAAATTAATTGGAAGCAGATTCGCAGTCAAACAACTGCCTGGTGGAGCCTGATGGGCGACCACGACCTACTCAAATTGGACAAGTCAGACGCAAAGTTTGACAAATATGTCACCATGCTGCGCGTGAAATACGGCTACACAAGCGATCATGCAAAAAAAGAAATTGTTAAACACTTCAACGAGTTCCAGGCCGAACAAAAAAATGCGAGCAAAACTGAATAATGGGCATGTTACTGGAAAAAGGAGTTGAAGTCATGAATATTTCCACATTCAAACACATCCCGGTAACGCAAGCAATGGTAAAGCTTCTGCTTGGGTTGGCGTTTGGCGGACTGACCGGGTTTGGGGTTATGATGCTGCTCGTCCCTCAATCCGGAAAAAAGACACGCTTATTTATCCAGGAAAAAGGAAGTGAGTTACAAGAACGGGCAATAAATACTTTCGATGATTTGGTCATACTCTCCCATTATGACCAACGCACCATCCTGGCAGATACGCGAGTCAGCCACGAGAATCTTCTCTTGCCCGGCCTGCGTTACGAAAGCTGATCCTCATAACCATCCATGAACTGCTGTACCCGCCGGTTGCCTTTGATCCGGAAAAAAACCCTCACGCCTCTAGGTAGTGATGAACCATCCCTGTATCAAAATATTCGAGAAAAAACGGCCGATCCAAACACTTTACCCGCCGGGGCAGCTTGCTGCCATCTACCCTACTTGGCAAAGATGAATAGTCACTGGGTGCTTCCACCATCCACAGATTTTTCATTTTAGGATAATTCTATGACACGTGTATATATAGCCGATGCTCTCCCGGAAGAACGATCAGCCTTGCGCCTGATGCTGCAAGATTTGCTGATGGAAGTAGTGGGTGAATCCGCCGATTGGGCTACCACCCTTGCCAAAGCCCCGGCAACTCACCTGGACATGCTCTTGATCGACTGGAATTTACTCCCAAACGATTTGGGCTCCCAGGCGATCACGTTACTACGCCATACCTGTCCACGTGCCATTGTCGTGGTATTAATCAGCCATCTGGACGCTCGCCAGCAAGCGGCTATCTCCGCCGGCGCAGATGCTTTTATCAGCAAAGGTGAAACACCCACCCGCGTTGCTGATCGGCTGCGCATGGCAGCAGCAAGTATTCGCGCTGGATAAGTTAATTATCAGCAACCCGAACCTGGCAAATAGATCATCTTCCAACAGGTCGCTCCGGATGAAATGCCGGGCCGAATTTCTTCGGTAACAGCCACCTCTTTCAAGAGTTCATTTATCAAATCCGTCCGTTACAAATCCAACTCAAACAAAAATAATCCCATAGTTAGTGTTCTCCCCCAAGTGGCGGAGAACAACACTACCCGGTCGATGGATGTGACCAGGCCGGGATTGTTTTAATATGAGAATGAAGGAAATTTCACAGGAGCAAGATAATGAATCAAAAATTAAACCACAACAGAGTCCATCCTGCCTACTGGGGAGTACTATCCCCAAACCCCAATCACAAAGGGTACCAGAAAACCGAAATCCTGATTGGCCTGTTGCAAACTCAGTACATCAATTTTCATAAGCTGGTCAAAGAAATCCCAGGAGCGCTTCCAAAACGAACCACAAATAATAGGAGCATCTTATGAGAACCATTTATGGATTTATTTATACGCTGCGCCCATACGAGCGTGGCATTCAGGAAACCCTGGGGAAATATAGCGGATACAAACAACCCGGCCTGG
Source organism: uncultured Anaerolineae bacterium (assembly GCA_903908605.1). GTDB lineage: Bacteria > Chloroflexota > Anaerolineae > Anaerolineales > Villigracilaceae > UBA5195. The sequence continues at coordinate 1,035 of CAIVSQ010000278.1, read as the reverse complement.
GATTTCAAATTCCGCTGATCAACATCACCCGAGTCCGTGATATTCGTGAACACACCATGGATATTCATCCCCAGTCCGTCATTACCAAAGACAATGTTGAGATCATGGTGGATGGCATCATGTGGGTTCGGCCAACAATTGACGAAGAATCGATTAAGAAAACATTTTATAACATCGACAATTGGCAACGAGCAATCGTGCAATTGGCCATGACCAACCTTCGCCAGGAGTTTGGCGATCTTACCCTGGATGAAAGCCTGGTCGCACGAGAAACCATCGCCACCAACCTGCAGCGTGTCCTCAACAAATATGCCGTTGAGTGGGGACTGACGGTCAGCAAAGTGGAAATCCGCCAGATTGACCCACCCGAAGACATAAAACGAGCCATGCACAAGCAAAAAACGGCCGAACAGGAACGACGTTCGATGCGTTTACTGGCAACCGGTGAATTTGAAGCTGCTGAACAACAAAAACTTGCCATCATTCAACGCGCCGAAGGGGAACGTGAAGCCGTCATCCAGGTAGCCCAGGGCCGTGCCGAAGCCATCCGCCTGGTCAACGAAGCCGCCGAAAAATATTTTGTCGGCAACGCCCAGGCATTGAAAAAATTGGAAATGATCGAAAATTCACTGCGCGATAACGCAAAAATCGTCATCACCGAACACGGCATCAGCCCTACGCTTTTACTCGGGAGCCTGCCAATCGAAATATCAGAAGGGAAAGTTAGCAAAGCCGTCCAACCAAAAAATTAGCAAGGGCACCTTTTATGTAGAATAAAAAGCCAATCACAGCTTTCTTCATTTCATTAACAGATGCCCTGTCTATAGTCCGGTTCATTTTGAAAATAAATTAATGACCAAAACTCCACAAAGAATGAGAAATATGCCCAAACCGCGCGCCCAATCCAACGGTTCGCGCCAAAAAACCATTCCGATGATCACGGTTAACACAATGCCAATACCAGACCAGATGGCATACACCAGGCCAATCGGCATTACCTTTAAACTTAGAGATAACAGGTAGAACGAGGCACCG
>CAIVSQ010000277.1 GCA_903908605.1 uncultured Anaerolineae bacterium | reverse complement strand
CCTTTGTGTTGAAGGAAACCATCAACCTGCCCAACCTGGGGATTATCCTGTACCTGGGTACCTTCCAGATCGGGTTATCCTTTATCCTGTATTCGATTGCGGTCCGGCATGTGCGTGCACTTGAATCGAACCTGATCCTGACACTCGAGCCGATCCTCAACCCGGTGTGGGTATTCCTGGTGATTGGGGAAAGACCAGGCCCGCTGGCATTGATTGGATCGGCATTGGTGATTGGGGCGGTGACGTACCGGGCGTATGTCAGCGCCAGCACACCTGAATTTGAAGCCGCCCATGGTTGAACAATGTTAGGTCCGCCCGGGCGTTTTGCCGGGATAATAGGCGAGAATAATTGAGAACCGGGCGCCGGCTGTGGCGGCCATGAGATTAAAAAAATCCCAATTAATGTATTATTATCCATGTTTATGTATGGTTATCCATGGTTTTTAAGGAAAAACTCGCCGGGTACGAGTGGAATGAAGGTGAGAAGCTGGTTGGGTGTATGCATGTTACTGATAGTGTACTCCGTTTACCCGGGTAGCAAAAGTCAGTAGATTCATCTACAGATGGCAGACGGGGAAGCCGATTCATTTTTAGGAGCAGCATTTGCCTGAATTTGTTTGGCCTGTCTGATGCCTGGCAAGGGGCGGTAAATGCAAAGCCGCCATGGCGTGAGGAGCTTTTTTTGCGGGCAAAAGCTACGGCGGGCAACAGCTACTATCCAAATTATTTGGAAAGTAGTAAAATTAGTTTATCTTATTCAAAATGAAAGGAGGTATGAAAATCGAATGGTTAAAGTCAATGTGTTTGCCCGCTTTGTATTATGCGTACCTCCTGCCTGGATCACTGCCTGAGAGAATCTTCAAATTCTTGAATCTTCCAGCCGCAGGTGCGCACGCGCCCTGCGGTTTTTGATTCCGTTTTTTTCAAGCCGCTTCAAATAGCAACAGTTTCTACAGGAATTTACACAATCATCATGAACACAAAAAGTTATTACGATGAACTCGATGATAACGAGTTATCCGAAAGCCTGGTTACACGAGGACAGCGTCCGGAACGAAACCCGGGCAGGCATCCTAAAAAGTTATCTGATTCAATGCGAAAATACATCAAGGTCCAGGATGATTCTCGCAAGTCTTTTCACTTTACTTATAAGGCAGCACGCTTTGAGGAAGGCTGGCTGCTTAATTCGTTGGGTGGCTTTTACGAGCACCAGTGGATTGCTGATGTGCTCAAGCGCGTGAAAGGTGGCAAGGAAGCCTCGGTTTACCTGTGTACGGCCGGGGCTGAAGTGGATGCCGAGCTGGTGGCGGTTAAGGTCTACCGGCCACGCATGATGCGCAATCTAAAAAATGATCACGCTTACCGTGAAGGTCGCCACAACCTGGATTCTGAAGGCAAAATTGTGCTGGATGACGGCATGCAACATGCGATGGACAAGCGAACCGAATACGGTAAAAACCTGCTGCACCAATCCTGGATTGCCTATGAATTCACCAGTATGCAGGTGCTCAAAGCCTCCGGTGCAGATGTGCCTACTCCCTACGAAATGGCCGACAATGCCATCCTGATGGGCTATGTGGGTGATCGTGATGGGTGTGCGCCGACCTTGAGTGAGGTATCGCTGCCCCGTGCAGAGGCACAGTCGGTATTTGAGCGAGTTTTGCGTAATATTGAGATTATGCTGTCAAAAGAACGCATCCACGGTGACCTTTCTGCTTACAACATCATGTATTGGGAAGGGGAGATCACGCTCATCGATTTTCCCCAGGTGGTGTCTCCAAGGATTAATCGCAACGCCTACCGGATTTTCCAGCGCGATGTTACCCGCGTGTGCGAATATTTCAATAAGCAGGGTTTGAACACCAACCCTCGTAAATTAGCTGCTGACCTGTGGGCCAGGCATGGCTACCGGGCCGAGCCCGAGGTGGATGTGCGCCTGTTGGACGCGGAGGATCCCGAGGATCGCGCGCTGTGGCAAAAGCAGCGTAAATGAGCAACAATAAAAAAAAGCCGGTGTATTTTGCCGGCTTTTTTTTGCACCTATTCTTTTTGCATCCGTCCCCACAGGCCAAAACCGGCGTTGCGGCGAGCCTCACGCAGGCTGTGCTGCTGGTGGATTTCTGCAACGTGCTCAACTTTTTCAGCGATGGCGGCTTCCAGCCATAAGCGGCCTTTTTCGGCGGTGGCCAGGCTGCCGGCTCCGTAGGCGCCGTAGACCGAGTCATCGTCCCAGGGCGGGTTGGCCACCAGGGCTCCACCTTCGACCCAATCCATGTAATAGGAAGGGGTGGTAACAAAGTCGATATCATCCATGACTCGTTCCATGTGGACCAGGTCTGGCCGCAGGTGCAGCATAAAGGATGTTTCCAGTTCGCAGGCATGCCCCATGCCACCGATTTTTGATTGGCGGTATTTTTCGAGCGCGGCGACGCCTTGCGGGCCGGATAAATAAAGAAAGGCTGTGGCGCAAAAGATGCGGCGGTGACGTTCTCCGCAGTATTTGACAACGTTGACAAGGAAGGAACTGTTGCCCCCGTGCCCGCTTAGCAGGTAAAAACGGTCGAAACCACGCGCTACCAGGCTGTTGACCACCTCGCACCAGAAATCCTCAAAGGCGCGGCCGCCCATGTTCATGGTTGCGGCGAAGGAGGGCCGGTGGGTGCTGACGCCGTAGGGCATGACCGGCAGGCAGCAAGCCTGGCTGGGGACTTTGGCGGCGGTGCCGGCTGCGACCGCTTCGATCGAGATGGTGTCGACCGAGAGGGCCATGTGGAGGGCATGTTGTTCGGTATGGCCGATGGGGATGAGGACCACTTTGCCTTTTTCTGTTTCAGGCGGAAATGGATCACGGGCTACTTTGCGAGGAGCCAGGTGGATGACGTCGGCACCTGGACCCAGGTCAACTGCCTGGGGGGCGAGGGTGAAAACACGGGTGAAGCCGTCGTCGCGCAGCGAGGCCAACAGGTTGTGGATGGCCCTGGCCAGCACCGGCTCAGGGATTTCCAGGCCAGAGCCGCGCCAACCAAACGGGAAGGCCGGCAGCAGACCGATCTTCTCAGGATGAGCGAGCCCCTGGGCGAGCAAATCGAGCGGATAGCCCGCACCAAGCGGCAACACCAGCGGGATGTCGCGGGGGAGATCGGCAACTTCTGGCCAGGTGAGATCGTCAAAGTTGAAAAATTCAGTCATGGCTGTGGTTCTCCGGTTGGTTGGTTTTATTTTGGCAGCAGGTGCCAGTCCAGGAAGCGTTCGATCCGCGCGATAACATCTTCCAGGTTTTCGCGTTGTAAAAAGCCGTGCGGCTCGCCTGCATAGGTTTTGTATTCGAAGGTTTTGCCGTGGGCGCGCAGAGCGCTTGCCCATTCTTCGCTGGCCTGGGGTGGGACGGTGTCGTCTTGCAGGCCGTGCAGAAGCAGGATGGGTTTTTGCACATTGTGGACATCATAGATTGGGCTGCTGTTAATATAGACCTGGCGATTGTTGGCCGGGTGACCGAGGAATATTTCGGTGTACAGGCGCAATTCACGTTTGCATAAGGCCCAGGAGCTGAGCGTGTTGGCATCGCCATATTTGGCCACACCACAGGCAAAAAGGTAGTCCGGGTCGCGTGCCAGGCAGCAGTTGGTCATATAACCGCCGTAGCTGCCGCCAATGATGCCGATGCGCTGTGGATCAATGCCAGGAATGCCCCCCAGGAAGCGCGCGCCGTACAGGCAATCCTGGGTGTCGCCAAGGCCCCAGTCATTGTAGTTGGCGTGTTCAAAGCTGACGCCGTAGCCGGTTGATCCGCGGTAATTGGGAGCCAGGTAGGTGTAGCCCCTGGCAACCAGGTATTGAGCGATCAGGTCCCATTCAAAGGCGTATTGAGCAGAAGGGCCGCCATGCGGGTAGAGCAGGGCTGCGCCGTTGGGTTTTTCTGGGCGGTAGAGGAAGGCGGGTATTTCCAGGCCGTCGAATGAACGGTAGCTGACCTGTTCAGGCAGCACCAGCCGGTTGGCAGCCAGGGCAGGCAGCAGGGTATTTGTCAGCTGGCGGGTCGTTCCGGCTGGTAGTTCCATCCGGTAGATCTCGGGATTGTTGAGTGGGCTTTCATATTCGAAGGTGATGAATTGCCCCGCTGGTCCCCAGTTAGGGTTGCTGTGTACGCCGCTGCCTGTGCGGAGGTTGATTAAGCTGCCATCTGGCAGGTGGAGCAGGGCCAGATCGAGAGCCCCGGCGTGGTTAATGGTGAGCAGGATCGATTGGCCGCCCGGGTGCCAGGCAAACTGGTTAACGTCAGACCCGAAATGGGTAACCTGCCTGGTACCGCTCCCATCGACAGAGACCATCCAGAGATCATCGTGCCCGGCTTGCTGGGAGATGAATGCCAGGCAACTGCCATCGGGCGACCAGCGCGGGTCGCGCGTGCGCACGCCTGGTTGGCCATAAAGGGTACGGATTTGGCCGGTTTCAAGATCAATCAGGCAAATATCGAGGCGGTGCAGATCGTCGAAGCGGCGCAGGCTGAAGGCGATTTTTTTCCCATCCGGGCTGGGCTGGGCATCCCAGTGATCTCCATCTGTGCTGTTGGTCAGCGCGCGGGAGAAGGTGCCGTGCAGGTCGGTCAGCAGCAGTTGGTCGGCTTCGTGCCGGGTGACCGATATGACGAGCTGTTGAGAATCTGGCATCCAGCGTGGTGAGGAGGCTGATGGGGTGAAGTCACTGATGTTGACTGGCAGCCCGCCGGCTGTGGGGGCGATATGGACATGCCCGTGCATGCAAAAGGCCAGGTAGCTGCCATCAGGTGACCACTGCGGGATTTCGTCATCCCAGTAGGCCACCAGGCCGCGATCGGTGGAAATGCGGGCAGGCCAGCCGCCGTTTACATCCATGCGGTGGACGTCTGAGTGGGTGCCGGTGTCGCGAATAAAGGCGACCTGGCTGCCATCGGCCGAAAGGCGGTGGTTGTGGACGCGCTCCTGTGCGCCAACCAGCGAGCGGCTCCAGCCGGCGGGGGTTGGCAGGTCGGGCCGGGGCAGCGAGGGCCAGCCGTTATATTCATATTTCTCGGGGATCGGAAGGAGATTGTCCATGGCAGTTGGGTGGGTGGGCCGTTTCGCGCAGTTATGCGCGCACGACGCCGTTTTTGATTACGGTTTGGACCAGGTTGTCGCCAAACTGATAACTAAGTTGACGGTAATCGCCAATGTTTAAAATCAGCAGGTCGGCCTGTTTGCCGGTTTCAATTGAGCCCACTTTGCCGGCCATGCCAATGGCGTAGGCAGCATTAATGGTGCTGGCGTTTAGTGCTTCGGCCGGCAGCATGTGCTGGTAGCGGGCAGCAATGGCCATGACAAGCGGCATGGAGGGGCAGGGGGCTGAACCCGGGTTGATGTCGGTGGAAAGTGCCACGGCGCAACCGGCGTCGAGCAAGGCGCGCGCATCGGCGAAGTGGGCGCTGCCCAGGTTGAAGTTGACTGCGGGCAGCAGCACCCCGACGGTATCTGAATTGGCCAGCAGGGCTCTTTCGGCCGGGGTGGTCACATCCAGGTGATCGGCTGAGAGGGCGTGGCTTTCGACTGCAAGAGTGACACCCCCAAGCGGTGTAAATTCGTCGGCATGGATTTTTACAGCCAGGCCGAGAGACTGGGCGGCTTGCAGGATGCGCCGGGATTGGTTCAGGCTGAAGGCGTTCAGCTCACAAAAAACGTCACAGCAGAAGGGAATGCCAGCCGATTTGAAGCTGGATTGGGCATACCATGCTGCTGCCCGGGGCAGCATTTCCTCCACCACCAGACGGACATATTGTTCAGGGTCGGCTTTATATTCGGCCGGGATGGCGTGGGCGCCGAGGAAGGTGGGGACCAGGGTGCAGGCGTGGCTGCCCGCCAGTTGTTCGATGGCTTGCAGCAGCTTCAATTCGCTTTCAACATTCAAGCCATAGCCGGTTTTGATTTCAACCGTGGTGGTGCCCAACCTGAGCATGGCATCCAACCTGGGCTGGGTTTCGGCAACGAGCTGGGCCAGGCTGGCGGCCTGTACTGCCCGCGCGCTGCTGACAATGCCACCGCCGGCGGCCATGATCTCCATATAGGAAGCGCCCTGGATGCGCAGTTCAAACTCATTGACGCGGTTGCCAGCGTAGACGACATGGGTGTGCGGGTCGACAAAACCCGGGCAGACCACTTTGCCGGCGGCATCCAGGCGGGCGGCGGGGGAGTACTTTGGTAATAGCTGGCTGCTTGGCCCGGCTTCGACAATTTTTCCGTCGAGAATGGCGACTGCGCCATCTTCGATCAGGCCGGTATCGAGCATTTCGGCCTTGCGCTTGGGGCCGTGCGGGCTGGCGCAGGTTAAGAGTTGACCGGCGTGCAAGACCAGCAGATCGACTGCGATCATGCCAGCGCTCCTGAAACGGCCGTCTCAATCTGATTATCCTGGATCATGCTTTTTACCGCGTTGATGTAGGGGTACATGATTGTATCGGCGGTGATGAACGGGACCCGGGCACGGAT
>CAIVSQ010000276.1 GCA_903908605.1 uncultured Anaerolineae bacterium | reverse complement strand
TGTGCCCTTAGTCACAGGGTGATTTGATAATTATCCGAAAACCTTGTCCGTAACCATAAGTTGATACACTAGATGCCGTGAACTATATAACATTCACAGCATCTAGTGGGCAATATGAACGCAAGTAGAGAGGATTTACGGAATGATTCACATCAATCCGCATTGGACTAAAGAAAATTCAGGTTCAATTTTCTTCGACAAAAGTAAAATATATAAAACCATTCCCCAGTTCTATCTTGTCATTGTTTGAAAGTTGCGCGGGTTTATCTGAACCCACAACGTTACCATTCAAGCGTGTTCCATTGGTACTTTTTAAATCGATTATAAAATACTTGCCATTTCGCCAGTCTATTTTGGCATGTTGCCTGGATATATTTTTACCTTTTGGGGATAAATCAGTGACATCGATATCAACCAAAACTCCCCTGGAAAGATCATTCCTGCCAAAAATTACGGTTTGTTCTTTTAGTGGAACAATTCGTCCATTATCGTACTTTATATAAGCCTTATATTTTGGTACGTTTTTGTTTTCTTGGACAACTTTCCTTGGTCGAAGTATTAATCTGGACCCATGGAATACACCGGTTTCTGCGAATGTTTTATTAGGTTCAATAGGTTGATCAGTTCCCTGATTTTTAATAAGGAATCCATAAGCCATACCTTCTTTGGTAGGCAACCGCAATTTTTCTACAATTGCTTCTGAGAGCATTTTGGCCCGAATATTTAATGGAAAAGCCAGCTCCAAAATTTCTTTATCAACATCCAATGTTACAGCGACTAAGGCCATATGATTCCTGTCTGACGTTTTACAAAATTATGGATTTGTTTGAGTGATAAGTTTTTTAATTCTAGTAATTATTTCATCGGAGGATGATGTTGATACAGAAAAATTGCCATCCTGGTCACTGGGCTCAAATAACCAAACGGTATTATTCCCAATGAAGATGGAAAAACCTTCTACTATATTCAATGACTGGTTGTTGTAATCAAAGGTAATGTATGCAATTGGTGAAGCGAGGCATTTTACCAGTAGATTAGCGGTAGTTTGAGATAAACCAATATCGATGAGACTTTGTGCAGTCCTATTTTCTCCGGCTTCTTGTGATTTAGCTCGAATAGCTTCAAAAGCATCCAATCGTATCTTGCCATTCTCGCAAGGAGTTTTTTTATAATCGCCGATCTGAGAAAGCACCAGAATGGATTGTAAAAAGGCTTTATCATCTTCAACAGCAATAAACTGGTGTATACCAGAAATCGGTGTTGAATGCATTACCCGCATTTTTCGAGCTGTATGAAAAAATATCGATTGATTTGGCGTATACATCGAATCGAACTTAACAATCAGTGTTTTTTCTGATTCAATACAAGGCCCCACCAGGGCGATAACTGGGTCAATCATCTTTAATTTCGAATTTCCCCCAATGACAAGGAACCCCCGGGCTAACAATGCTCGTTCGGCAACTGTGATCATCATTTTTCTTTCCTGCTCAGAAAGCTCTTGTAAAGGAGCCGTGTTCAACCCAGGCATTTCTGGCCGTTTGAAATATTGCAGCAAAACAATTAACTCGTCGTAACTAAGCGCAAAAGATAATGTATTTTTCTTATCCATAGTCTATTTTCCTCGTTAATTTGTGAGCAAATTATTTTCCACATAATCAGCAATGTTATCTGCTAACATATCAGTATACGTGCCAAGATCGATCTTGTCCAAAAAATTCTCTAGATTTTTTGCTTCTGTTTCCTGTCCATGGCTTTTCATATATCCAG
>CAIVSQ010000275.1 GCA_903908605.1 uncultured Anaerolineae bacterium | reverse complement strand
GGATTGTTCCGATTACCAAAACTGTTGCCCGCCTGTTTGATACCGCTGGGTTGGATTTCGGAATCCTATATCAAAATGAGTATAACGCTGGAAATGAAGCTCGCCGGGTTGGTGAAGAGGGCTTGTTCGAAACCCTGGTGGAACAGAATATTTCATCCCTGAGCCGGGCTAATTTCAAGCGAATTGTCACTACTGATCCTCATTCTTTCAATACCCTCAAAAATGAATACCCTGAGTATGGCGGAAAATACGAAGTAGAACATTACACTACTTTACTGGTTAAATTGTTGGATGAAGGTCGATTGAAGATCAAGCATCCCTTATCCCATTACCGGGTGACCTTCCATGATCCATGTTACTTGGGTAGGTATAATGGCGGTTTTGCTGCTCCGCGTAAATTATTGAAACTGTTGGGGGTGGATTTTGTTGAAATGCCACGCAATTGTGAGAACTCATTTTGCTGCGGAGCCGGTGGTGGTCATCTTTGGATGGGCAACAATAACCCCGGTGTACGCCCAGGGGAGGTTCGTGTCAGGGAAGCCAGGAAGGCCCTGGGTGAAGTCCACAAGCATCACAAGCATTTATTGGTTGTTACCTGCCCGAAAGATTTCATCATGTTCTCAGACGCTGTCAAGACATCCCATAATGAAAAGTGGATCGAGGTTCGCGAGATTGCCCAGTTGCTGGCAGAAGCGATCGAATTGGATGTTCCTCAAGAGGAGCACATTCTGACAGTACTTCCTAAATAGTTCAACAAACATATCCCAATAAAAATTACGATGTTTTTTGGAGAAGAAGAATGGCAAATATTCGTGGCTGTAACATCCCTGAAGATCGCTACTACTGGGTAGAGAAACATGCCTGGGTACGTCTTGAAGCAGACGGTACAGTGACGCTGGGAATCACCGATGTTGCACAACAGTTGGCCAAGGGAATTGTTAATGCAACGCCAAAAGACGTGGGCCGAACGGTTCAAAAAGGGAAATCTGCCGGAACCCTGGAGAGCGGTAAATGGGTTGGGCCGGTTGTTTCACCAATTTCGGGCGAGATTGTCGAAGTGAATGAAGTGATGAAAGCCAAACCATCTTTGATTAACACCGACCCATACGGTGATGGCTGGTTTGTGCGAATAAAACCAGTTGACTGGGATGGAGAAAGTGCGCCATTGGTCACCGGGGCCGTAGCATTGGCTGCGTATCAGAAGTTTATGGAAGAACAGAATATATCCTTCGGATAAACTGGTTGTTAGAATTTTGAGGATGTATTTGAAGGAGTAGCTATGATTTACTATGCATGCGATATTCCTGAAGATTTGTTTTATGACGTTGAGCGTGATGTCTGGATACGCTTTGATGGGGATTTTGCGGTCCTGGGTATGACAGATGTTGCCCAGACCAGGTGTGGAAAGTTCGCCGCATTGAGTTTTCGCGAGATTGGAAAAAAGGTGGCGCAAGGCAAAGCCTTGGTAACAGTGGAGAGTGCTAAATGGGTGGGTGCATTTCCCGCACCATTTTCGTGTGAGATTGTCGAAACGAACGAAGCTGGCTTTGCAAAAAATATTTTATTGGCAAACAAAGAACCTTACACTGCCGGGTGGCTTGTTAGGGTACGACCTATTGATTTGGAAAATGAGCGTGGCCACCTGGTGACAGGGATGGAAGCTACGGAAAAGTATCAGGCAAGGATACAGGAACTGAAGATTAATTGCTTGAGATGTATTGATTGAATTGGTTGTGTTGATAATATTTTCCCTGAGGTGAAGAATGTCCCAGAAAATTCGCTTGCTGTATATGGAGGGTGTATCCCCTCTTCGTTCACAGACCGTTTATCATGCGGTTGCTTATGCAATGAAAGAAAATTCCCCCAACACCATTATTATGGTTTCTCCAAAGGATCCGTATGTTTGTATTGGGTATCATCAAGATCTGCAAAAAGAAGTGGATCTGGAATATCTTCAGACCAGAGGTTTAACAGTGCTGCGACGCGAAGTGGGTGGTGGCGCAGTATACCTGGATAATGGACAGTTATTCACGCAGTGGATTTTCCATAAAAGAGATTTGCCTTCCTCGCTAGAAGAGCGCTTTACGCTATACATCGACCCGCTTATAAAAACATATCATGAACTTGGCATTAATGCTGTTCACCGCCCAGTCAATGATGTGCTCGTTAACGGGAAGAAAATTGGTGGCACCGGTGCCGCGCAGATTGGTATTGCCGAAGTAGTGGTGGGCAGTTTGATGTATACCTTCGACAAGAAAACCATGTCGAAGGTATTAAAGGTCCCCTCTGAGAAAATGCGCGATAAGGTTTTTGAATCCCTGGAAGCCTATATGACCACCATGACTCAAGAACTTGGTTACACTCCCGATCGCGTCTCAGTCAAGGATTTATATATGCGTAAAGTTGAAGAAACTCTGGGCGCAGAAGTGTATGAAGGCGAATGGACAGATGAAGAGGAAGCCATGGCACGCGAAGTTGATGAACGCTTTCTCTCGGATGAGTGGTTATACCAAAAGGGGCGCTTGCAACAACTGGGTGTTAAGATTCATCAGGATGTACATATTGTTGAATCCGCTTTCAAAGCCCCGGGTGGGTTGATTCGGGTGATTGCCCGGTTGCGCGAAGGCCGCATCGATGATGTTTCGATCTCTGGCGACTTTACTTTATTCCCTTCATTTGCACTGGGAGCTTTGGAGCAATCCTTGCGTGGAACCCGGGCAAGTGCGGAATTATTGAAAGCAAAAATTGAGGAAGCCTATTACAGATTGAGCATTCAATCACCAGGCGTGACTCCTGGTGATTTTACAACGGCGATTATTAATGCTGTCAACCCTGCGCAGCCTGCCTGAGAAGAAAGGTTATTGATCTGATGGCAAATTACGGATTTCTAATTGATCAAAGCAAATGCATTGGGTGTCATGCTTGCAGCACTGCCTGCAAGTCTGAAAACCAGGTGCCGCTGGGTGTCTACCGCACCTGGGTGAAGTATGTGGAAGCCGGTACATACCCAAATGTGCGCCGATATTTCCAGGTGACGCGCTGTAATCATTGTGCCAATCCGCCATGCGTGCGTATATGCCCGGTCACGGCCATGTATCAGCGCAGTGATGGCATTGTGGAATTCGATCCATCCATTTGCATCGGATGCAAATCTTGCATGCAAGCATGTCCTTATGATGCGGTTTATCTAGACCCCGAAACCAATGCTGCTGCAAAATGTACCTTTTGTGCTCATCGCCTTGAAGTGGGGCTAGAGCCAGCCTGCGTTGTGGTTTGTCCCGAACATGCCATCCTGGCAGGGGACATGGACGATCCTGCTTCGGAATTAAGCCAGAAGCTGGCTGTTTCACCGGCAACAGTATTGAAGCCTGAACAGGGTACAGGTCCAAAGCTTTTCTATATCAATGGGAATGATTGGTCCTTGCATCCAACGGCATCATCTGCAAGCGAAACTTACCTGTGGGCCGAAAAAATAAGTGAGCAGAATGTTTCGGCATACGAACGTGGCACCCTCGATCTGCCGGTTTTACGTTCGAAATCAGGCGCATTGATCCGCACCCCGCAGGAACAGGGCTATCCGCCCAATGGGCCTATCCAGGTCGGCGGTCGTGTCTCGGAGCATATGGTGCAGACCGCTTATAACGCTCAGCATAAAATTCAGTGGCATTGGCAGTTACCGACCTACCTGGTTACTAAAAGTATCGCGGGCGGGTTGTTTATGCTGCTGAGTCTTGGCGCGGGATTGGGGTTGTTTCCATTTGATTCACTTACTTTCCTGGTGGCAGGTTTCACTGCGATGGTCTTTATGCTTCTGACTGTGTTCCTGCTTATTTTGGACCTGTCACAACCAAGCCGCTTCCTCAATATTTTGCGACATCCGCAGTGGAAATCGTGGGTGGCACGAGGCGCGTTCATCATGGTGTTATTCACAGCCATTGCGGGCTTATGGTGGTTGGTTGAACTTGGCGCATATCTTGGTATTTTGCCAGCCGGATTGGCGGCCACTGCTCGCCCAATTGCGGGGTGGATTACATTCCCGTTTGCGCTGGGTGTGGTCGTTTACACGGCCTTCCTGCTCGGGCAGGCAGAGGGACGCGACATGTGGCAGAGTAGCCTGCTTCCTTTTCAATTACTTTCCCAGTCTTTCCTGGTTGGCAGTGCGGCTTTCATCGCTTTGGACATTTTTGCAAGTTTCCCCCCTGCTTTGGTGAATTACTTGCAGATTGCATTTATTGGCAGCTTGCTTATAAACCTGGTGCTTACGCTGGCGGGTAAAACCATGCCTTTTGCAACGGAAGTTGCCTTACTCGCCTCGCGTGAAATGACTCATGGGCGTTATCGCAATCATTTCTGGTGGGGTGGCATTGGGTTGGGGCACGCTGTTCCGTTGGCGTTATTTTTTGCTGCTCCGCTTAATATCCTGATTGCCCTGACCAGTATTGCCGGTCTTTTCCTATATGAATACGCCTTCTCCATGGCGCCACAGCGGATTCCTAATTCGTAAATCGAGCAACTATGCCAAAACAAAATTCTATTCCTCAAACATCTGCCGGTACTGCTCTTCCGCAGTTTACAACATCGGACCGCAAGCCCGTCAAACTGACCGAAGTCGTCCATCCGGATGGACGTATTAGCCAATATCCACCTTCTGAGACCTGGGACGACTGGGTTGAGTGGGACGGCAAAGAATGGCCAAAGCGGGTGGCCCGTCGCTATACGCTTGTGCCGACCGTGTGCTTTAATTGCGAAGCTGCTTGTGGTTTGCTTGCTTATGTAGACAAAGATACCTACGAAGTGCGTAAGTTTGAAGGCAACCCTGTCCATCCGGGCAGCCGTGGAAGAAATTGCGCAAAAGGCCCCGCCACACACAACCAGATTTATGACCCCGAGCGAATACTATATCCTCTCAAGCGGGTTGGGAATCGTGGTGAAGGTAAATGGGAGCGCATTTCCTGGGAGCAGGCATTATCCGAAATTGCTGAGAAAATGCACGAGAGTCGTGCCCGCCGGCGCGATGGAATTGTGTACCATGTTGGCCGTCCGGGCGAAGATGGGTATGCAACACGTGTTATCCAAGCCTGGGGGGTGGATGGTCACAACAGTCATACCAACATCTGTTCAGCTTCTGCTCGTGCTGGTTACACTTTCTGGGCTGGACAGGATCGTCCCAGCCCGGACTATGCCAATGCGCGCGTTGTCCTCTTGATTTCAAGTCACCTGGAAACAGGGCATTATTTCAACCCGCATGCACAGCGTATTATTGAAGCCAAAAATGCTGGGGCGAAACTGATTACTTTTGACCCGCGTCTCTCGAACACAGCGAGTATGAGCGATGTCTGGTTGCCGACCTGGCCCGGCAGTGAGAGTGCGATTCTCCTTTCCATTGCCAATTATCTTATCCAGACTGGCAAATACAACAAAGAATTTGTCCGCAAATGGACCAACTGGAAAGAATTTCTCCAGCACGTTATTGAATCCAATTCAGCTGAATGGGATTCCATCAGACCCCTGATTACCGACACGCCCGACTTTGATACCTTTGACCAGGTTCTTAAAGTTCTGTATGCTGAATATACCTTTGAACGGGCTGCGAGCGAAGCGGGTGTGCCCATCGAGCGGATCGAAGCCTCTGCAAAGTACATTGCCAATTGCGATGGAAAACTCGCCGCGCATGTCTGGCGCAGTGCCAGCATTGGAAACCTGGGTGGTTGGCAGGTGGCGCGCTGTATTTTTTTCCTGAACGTCTTGACTGGCAGCGTTGCAAATGAAGGCGGCACCTCGCTTAATAATTGGAATAAATTCGTTCCAAAACCTTTCAAAACTGCGCCGGCCAATAACGCATGGAACGAACTGCATTTCCCCAACGAATGGCCACTTGCTCATTATGAGATGTCTTTCCTGCTGCCTCACATGCTTGAAGAAGGTCGTGGTGACCTGGATGTTT
>CAIVSQ010000274.1 GCA_903908605.1 uncultured Anaerolineae bacterium | reverse complement strand
TTCTATTCCCCCACCCACATCCAGACCGAACACCCCCCTCCAGGCGATGCGTCAATAGTTCGATTCCCACCTGGGGCACAAAACAGGCACATATTTTGTGTCTGTTTTTTATTCCAGACAATTTAGATCAACTCTAATAAAATATTTAATATTTTTTAATGTAGTGGGTTTGCAGCTGTGCTAATATTTGTATGCAGACGTATGAGTGCCCCCCTCACCCATATGTCTGCAATTTATTTCAGGCTTTCGACTCGGTCAATTTTTAGAAATGGTTCCCCTCGCTCCGTGTCAATTTCGATGATTCCGCTGGCAAGGAAGGGCTCAATAGAATTGATGAGTAAACGGGCGGAGCGGTAGGCTTGTGGAAACAAGACAGCTTCCAGGGTTCCGGTTAAATCCTCCATGGTCAGGAATAACATCGCTTCACCTTTGCTTGTTCGGCTGCGATGTGACGCCTGGCGTACTGCTGCAACCGTTACATGCTCCCCTGTCCTGCCGGCTGCCTCGGTGGTGGTCAGGGCTCGGGCGCGTGCGATTTGGTTGGCGACCAATTCCAGCGGGTGTACTGCGACGCTCGCGCCTAAAAGTTCTTGCTGGGCATTCATCTTTTGGTTAAGGTTCCAGTCATCCCCATTGCTATTGTGTAATGTAAACAGGCTCATTTGCCCGGCTTGCCAGCCAACTTCCAACCTGCTTAAAATAGCAGGAATGTTGCCCATGCCATCCAGTGCACCCACACGAACAAGGTTTTCAGCTTCCTTGGGGCGAGGATCCACCCGGGAGAGAAAATCTTCCAGGGAGGTAAATGGCCGGCGCTTGATAATATGATCAATACTGCGCGTTGTCAGGTCTTTGACCTGGTTTAGCCCCATGTAGAGAGTTTGAGAGCCAGGTGCCACACTGAAATCCTTGCTGGAATAATTCACATGTGGAGGTTTGACCGTCAGGCCCATCCGGCGTGCTTCGTTAAGATAAACTCGTTGGCTGTAATATCCGCCCCAATTGGCCAGAACAGCCGCCATGAACTCGGCTGGAAAATAGGTCTTACACCAGGCTGATCGCCATGCTACCTGCGCGTAAGAGGCAGCATGGGCCTTTGGAAAACCATAGCTGGCGAAGGCGGCCATCATTTCCCACACTCGTTCACCAGTATCCAGTGGAATGCCGCTGCGTGTTTCAGCTCCGGTAATAAATTTCAGTTTCAGCTCTTGCATTTTTTTGCCGGGATCAAAATGGCTCATTGCCCGGCGCAAGAGGTCCGCTTCAGCCAGGCTGAAACCTGCCAGCTCGTGGGCAATCTTCAAGACCTGTTCCTGATAAAGGATCACTCCAAAAGTTTCTTCAAGCAGGGGTGCCATGCTGGCATGCAAGTGCTGAATGGGCTCGACACCCTTAAATCGGCGCACGAAGGCATCCTTCAGGCCACCTGTCAATGGACCTGGACGGTAAAGCGCGAGGGCCGCCATGATGTCGTCCTGGGTGCGGGCGTGAATTTCCCGCAGGGTGCTGCGCATTCCCGGGCTTTCGACCTGGAAACAACCGATTGTTTGGCCTGTTTCAATTCGTTCGGAGGTGGCATCATCGACGCTTGGGGTAGAGTCGAGCACTGCCAATCGTGATATGTATTGCTGTGGCAGACTGTGTTGGATAAATTCAGCCACATCGCCCAGCACTGTCAGGCCTCGAATTCCAAGCAGGTCGATCTTCACCAGGCCAAGGGCTTCAACTGATTCCAGATCAAACTGGGTGATGATGGTGCCTTTTTGCCCTGAGAGCATAACGGGTACAAGATCAGTCAGTGGCCCGGGGGCAACAATTACCCCACCAGGGTGGACTGAAAGATGACGAGGCAGTTTAAGCACAGCCTCGGCCTGTTCGAAAATTTTCAGATGGAGAGGGCTTGTGTGGGTTTTGCGTAATTCGTCAAAAGGGGAATCTGGCGCATGATTATCTTGGTTCTCTTCGAATCTAGCCCAGAAGGAATGCGGCAGCTGGTTTACCAGCTCTCGGATTTTGGTTTGTTCCAAGCCGTGCGCCTTGGCTACATCTCCCAATGCTGAGCGTGGTCGAAAGTGGTTGATTGTGGCAACCATGGCGACACGGTCATTCCCATAGGTGTTAAATACGTGTTGGATCACGCTTTCACGACGGTTGGAACACAGATCTGTATCGATATCCGGTGGTGTAGTGCGCGCCGGGTTGAGAAAACGCTCAAAATACAGGTTCAGTCGCATGGGGTCGGGGCTGGTGATATCCAGACAGTGTGCCACCAGTGAGGACGCCGCCGAACCGCGTGATGAGTAAGGTACGCCTGTCTCGCGGGCAAAATTTAGCAAATCCTCCACAATCAGGAAGATCGGCTCAAAACCCATCCTGGCAATGACATCGAGTTCATGATCCAGTCGGGCGCGAATTTCTGGCGTGATGGTGCCATAATGACGAGCTGCGCCTTGCTCGGCCTTTTGCCGCAGGACCTGGATGGCGGTTTGCCCGGCCGGCAAGGGGATGGCCGGCATGTTGGCAGCACCGAGGGGCAGGGTGAATTTACAACGCTCGGAAATCGCCTGGGTTGCTTCCAATGCTTTCGGAAAATATTGAAAGCGGGCTTCCATTCGGCGTGAACTGAGGAATTCCGACCCAACAGGGGCACAGCTTCCCGAAGAAAGTGTTGTTAGTGGCTGCACCTGGCGGATGGCAGTGATCGTACGCTGTAATTCAGCCTGTTCGGCTGATAAATAATAGACCGGATGAGTGGCTGCCACTGGCAAGCCCATGCGGTGGGCAAGCGTGGTAACTGGCAGCCCACGGGTGGGATCCTGGAGGCTGATATAGAGATGTTTGGGAAATATATCCTTCAACTGTTCCAGGGGGGCGTTTGTCTCGGCCAGGGCAACCAAATCACGGGCGTGATTTGCCAGCAGATCAAGCGGGCAGGCTGCCTCGGGCTGGTCACGCAGGGCCAGGGCGCTGCTTATTCTGCACAGGTTGCCCCAACCTTCGACACTGGTGGCTAGTAGGGGTAATCTGTTACCCTGCTCAAGATCGATTTCCAGCCCGAGCACCGGTTGAATTTCATTTTCCAGGCAGGCTTTGATAAATTCTATGCTACCGGTCATAGTGCGGTGGTCAGTTAATCCCAATGCGGGCATGCCGTTTTCACGCGCTGCCTGGGCAAGTTCCGCTGGTAGAGGTAAACCTTCCAGCAGGGAGTAGGCTGAATGGTTGTTGAGAGGGATATACATTAAGAAAATAGCCTTGATTGGTAGACAGTAAATGGCATGTATGCCGGGTATTGAATCTCAAAATATCATTTTATGATTGTAAGCGAATTACCTTTGTTTTATAACTGCTTCCAGTAGAGCGATTTAATAATTATTTAGAAACTGCAGGAAAGACTCGCGAATCTTATCATGGATGTAGTACAATTGTTCTAAGTAATTTGGTGAATGCTGGTGGATGTCTTTGTTTGTTTTGAACAAGGTGATTCAAAAATGATGATTAGGACATACGTTCTTCGAGTATGTTTGTTGATTTTATAAATGTTGAAAAACTATTCTTTTCAATTGTGGTTTCTGCCCAATTGAGTTTTGATCTGACCAGTTTATTCTGATGTACCAGGTCAGACGTTATTAGGACAATTCCGTGGATATCGATCTTTCTGAGCAATTCAACGAGGGTGTTGTCCCTCCGCCTGAGTTATCTGGGGAGCATACGCGCTTGATTCGGCCTGTCTGGCAACCAACCAGTCAGCAGTTAATCGAAGCCATGCCAAAAGCCCGGCGTATTGCGGCTGGCATTGGTTTGCTGGTTTTCCTTCTGTTCCTGATTGTTCAAGGTGTGATTAGCCGGGGATCCTGATGGGTTTTGTGCGCATTGATCTTCCGCATCCTTTATTTCTAATTCTGTCTGAAACCTGTATTGTTAAATCAGGCAAGGACTACCCGGGAATTCCCCTGCCAACTTCTTCAGCCGAAGTGGAGCAGGATTTTTTGATGTTGGCTGAAACCGGCGTGATTGTGCTTTTGGATGAGAGGCAGGTAGATAATTTCAGGATTTCTTTTTGTACCCCGCGTTATGAAATAGTGTGTGGGGTGACGGCCAAGCAGGATGCCTTTTTTGCTCAGCGCCTTGCGCCACTCTCATTGCGTACCCATCACATGATTTCACGCGCGGCTGTGCTGGTTTTTCCTCAAACTTGGGGTATGTACCCGGACTTGTCTGATCTTAACCGCCAGGTTTACGTGGAAAATGGGGAAGACCCGGCCAAAACCGGGTTGGATTTATTGAAAGCTGGCTGGAAAAAAGCCCAGGAATCCACTCCGGCCGCACGCGCGGAGGATGGTGATGGCCTTGAA
The DNA here is from genome assembly GCA_903908605.1 of uncultured Anaerolineae bacterium. Taxonomy (GTDB): domain Bacteria; phylum Chloroflexota; class Anaerolineae; order Anaerolineales; family Villigracilaceae; genus UBA5195. The sequence continues at coordinate 4,640 of CAIVSQ010000274.1, read as the reverse complement.
GCAAGCATGACTCCTGCCCAGTTAACTTTCCTGGCAAATGTGGATACACTGATCGACTTTTCTTGCCAGGTGGAATTGGAGCAGGCTGCCAGGCAGGAAAAAATTCCGATCAAATCGGTCAGTGCTGCAGTGGATCGAAAAGGGGCTAATTTCTACCAATTTGAACTCGCCAGCCTGGCCGAGATTAGGGTGGGCGAATATTTGCAGGCTGGAAGTATGGAAATGCTGGCTAGCGGTCAGGGTTGGGATGGGGTCGTCGTGGAATCAAAAGGATCTTCCCTGCTGTTGCGTTTCCGCTCACCGGTGGAATTATCCCAACTGCAAAATGCAAAATGGCTGGGGCCGAAAGTTTCCACCCGCCAATATGGAATTCAACACGCTGCAGTAAATGCGCTACGCAACCAAGAGTCTCTCAATCCGCACCTGCTGCCATTGATTGTAGACAACCGGTATGTTCCTTTCAACCCGCCTGTTGTGAAGGAGGTGGGCGAGCGGGCTAACCCGGCTCAAAAAAACATGATCGAAAAAGCCCAGGTTGTCCCCGACATGCTGCTGGCGCTTGGCCCACCTGGAACTGGTAAAACTGAGACTATTCGCGCAATCGTCAGGAGTCATGTTGCCCTCGGCAAAAAGGTGTTGGTGACATCGAAAAATAACAAGGCGGTGGATAATGTCTTGGAAGGGTTAGAGAAAGGCAGGATGCTGCGTATTGGTCGGGAGGAAGTTGTCTCGGCAGAGGTGCGTCCCAACCTGATTGACAATATGTCTTTGTTGTTTCGCCAGCGGGTTATGGAAAATATCCAACCAATGCAGGCCAACCTGGCTGGGTTGGAACGGCTTTGGCCCAGGGTTCAAGAATTAATAGATTCTCTGGGTCAATCTGTACAGGCCTGGCGCCACGGGCGGATTCACCTTGATCAACAAGGAGCCAATCTCATGGATTGGCAGAGGAATGCTTATAGACGGGTGGAGCCTTCCCTCAATCGTCAACTCGCTCATTACCAATCCATCACTGTGCGCATGAGCCAGGCTGCCGGTGCGGCAGAAACTTATCGTCGATTCTTGGATTTCACCTCCCAGTATTTCGATCTGCCAATCCTTGGTCCCTTTGCGACTCTCCTGGCGGGTTGGCTGGCAAAGGAATGGCAAAATACGGCTCAGGAATATCGTTTGGCCCAGCAGGATTTTCGTAAGTCACGCGAAACCATCCGCAAAATTTGGGAATCTTACCGTCAATACGCCACCTCAAGCGAACAGGCAATTCTTTTCAAAGAGGAAATTTTGGATGGCACACAGCGTCTTGAGGATATCCGCGCGGATATTATCCAGGCCAAGGCCGAACTGACCTTGATCACCGAAACGTTGCCTTTGCTGAGCGGCAGTTCCCTCGGTCGGCCTGCCATGGGGCTTGATTCTCCCGAGGCGATTGAAAAGTCCTTGCAGGATTGGCAGGCCTGGTATGAATTAATGATGAGCAGGAAGAGCTTTCTTTCTGAGTGGCGGGATAGCCTGCAAACACGCCCAGAAATTGCCAATGCCGCCCTTATCCGGGGTGCAGATGTGATTGGTGCTACGTGCATTGGGATCGCTACTGATGGTCGTTTTGAGGATCTCGAATTTGATCTGGTGATTGCGGATGAAGCCGGACAAATTCAGGTCATGGATTTGCTTGTGCCGCTGGTGCGTGCCCGGCGGGCGGTGTTGGTTGGTGATCATTTACAACTGCCACCTTCTGTTGACCCGGAAATTATCCAAAAGCTGCGTGAATCCGAGCCAGAAAATCTTGAACTGGGTGGTTGGTTGGAGACCAGTTTATTTGAACGTTTGATCAGCCTGCCAACTACTCCAGAAGCCAACCGGGTCATGCTGGATACTCAGTACCGCATGCCAGCGAAAATTGCCGATTTCATTTCTTCACAGTTTTATAATGGGCGTTATCATACTGCGGCTGATTTTTCGCCATCCCTATCCCCTCTTTTCGCGGGAAGCCCGTTGGTATTTATCGATACTTCGCGGGAGGTTCGTCATTATGAGCAGCGTTCTGAAGATGGCCAGGGTTATTTCAACCAGCTTGAAGCACGCCTGGTCGGCGACCTGTTCCAGGCTTGCCAGACCAACTCAATCGATGCAGGGGTGATTGTGCCATACAAGAAACAGGCTGATGTCATTCGTCGTGAACTGCGCCGGCGCCAGCTTGGACTAACGGAGGATGATTTGCTAGCCCGTGTAGCTACCGTCGATTCATTCCAGGGACGCGAACAGGAAGTCATCATATTTGGTTTCACACGCAGCAATGCCGAAGGTCGGATTGGTTTCCTGACTGAACTGCGTCGATTAAATGTCAGCCTGACGCGAGCCAAGCGCCAGCTCATCCTGATAGGCGATTCAGTTACGCTGACAGAAACAGCCGACCGGGAATTTGCCAGCCTGGTGAAGACCTTGCTCAGCGAGGTGAAAAAATCTACTGAAGGGTATTTCCATGCCAATGAACTCCCCCGCCGTCTCCAAGCCTAAGTACCTTTTATACAGCTACTATAAGGCCCTGGATTATGTGCAGGCCCAGGGGTTACTCCCACAGCGCCTTTTCCGGGTGCTTTATCCTCTTTGGCGTGTGCGTGTGCAGGGACAGCAAAAAGTGGCAACTGAATTTGATGAACTTGAGTGGTTTCTGGAGCGCGGGTTGCAGGAGATGGGTTTGCACTCCGTGACAGACCTGGCGGCATTTTTCGGTCTGGAGTTTGATTTTGTCCAGCGCCTGGTCGATTCTGCGCGCAGGATAGGCCATCTCCGTGGAGAGAATGACAGGCTTGAACTGACTGATCTAGGGATCGAGTCCGTTCGCGATCGGGTGCGCTATGACCTGCAAAAATCGAGTGTCGATTTGTATTTTGACGGGTTGGGTTGTAGCCCGCTCTCTCCGGAGCATGCAAAAATTCCCATTCTCGATGATATTTCTGGAATGGCTAAGTCACCTTTCCAGGCATTTTCTCAATTTGGCCAGGAGTGGCGGCCGGAAGCCCTTTCGGAATTTCTGGCGGATACATCCCGTCATGATTTCTTACTCCCTGGGCAAGTCAGTACTTCAGGATTGCTCAGTCCAGAACCGGTTTATATGCCGGCTTATTTCGTCGAGGCTCAAGAAAACAAGCCCGGAAGCCCGCTTCGTTTACTCGCATTTAGCCAGGTGAAAGGACTGCGTGACACTGCATTGGAGGATGCAGTCAATCGAAATCCCACCGTTTTTCGGGCATTAAAAGCGAAAACTGGCAGCCGACCGGATGAAATTCGCCGGTATTTTGAACAATCTGGTTTGAAGAAGGATGCCTGGTATTTGAATGAAAAAGGACCTTGGGGTGCCCAGGTGATGGTGGATGGTCAGGTGTTTCTCCCGAATGGGGATTCTGATGAAGAAACCCCTGGCCGGCTAGCCTTGCGAAGTGTAGGACGTTACGCATTAATTTATGATTGGTGTATATGGGTGATGTGTGATGACGCCGGCATCCGCAAACAGGCTGCAATTGAACAATTGCTGGAGTGGCTTCAGAATGTCAACGTAACACCGGCACAGATAGAGATAAGTACCAAATTCGCCAGTATTTGCCACCGGTTAAGCCTGCCTCAGCCTGCGTATGACCAGGTGTTATTGTTCGCCCGTCAGCGCGGCCTGGGTCGTGCCGCGGCGCGTTTGGAGGAAATGGAGGAAAAATAAAATATATTTAGCGTGAGGATGATAAACTTGGGAGGGTCATTTAAAAATTTTCAACTGGAGTGCTATGAAAAAATACCGCTGGATTTTGTTGGGTCTGATCGCCAGTATTGGGATCGCGATAACCTGTTATTTTTGGGCTACCAATTTAATGGCTTCCTTATATGCGTATCGATCGCCATTTTCCAGCCAACCGCTGGCTGGAGGGTTGCCAGCTAATCAGCCAGTGGCCAGGCAAGTGGTTGCCATCGTCGTAGACGGGTTACGTGTGGATACCGCTGCCGATGTATCTATCATGCCTTTTTTGAATGAGTTGCGTCAGCAAGGTGCATCGGCTGTGGTGCACTCTGGTCTGCCATCCTATTCTGCACCGAGTTGGAGTGTGCTGGTGACTGGCGCATGGCCGGATATCTCAGATGGTCCTGCCATGAATCCCACGGATTTGGAAAGCTATTATTCCTGGACCCAGGATAATATCTATGCTTCTGCCAAGCGCGCCGGTTTAAGTTCAGCCCTGGCAGGACATGATTACTTTAAGTTCCTGGTCCCGTCTGATGATCTGACCGAAGCCGCATTTACCCAGGAAGAAACTGACCCGGCTGATCAGAAAAATGCTGCTGCCGCTGTGAGATTTATCCAGTCTGGGAAATATCAGTACGTATATGTACATTTATTGCAGGTGGATTATGCTGGCCATTATGAGGGCGGCCCGATCGATCCACATTGGAATGCCGCCGCTACAAGGGTGGATGCCCTGATCAAGCAGGTGGTTGGCTCGTTGGATTTATCCAAGGACACAGTATTAATCTATAGCGATCATGGCCAGATAAAAGCCGGTGGTCATGGTGGACAAGACCCGGATGTAATGATCCAACCCTTTATCATGGTAGGGGCGGGCATAAAACCAGGCGAGTACGGTGATATAAAGCAGGTG
>CAIVSQ010000273.1 GCA_903908605.1 uncultured Anaerolineae bacterium | reverse complement strand
CCGGGGACACTGCTACTGAACAAAGGAAAGAGGAATGACAAAAACAACCATCCGGCAACGATTCTTTTTCAACCAGCGCTTTGCGGGGTGCGCAGTCCGGACTGAAATAGCCTGACGTTATTGTATCTTCATTCCATCCTGCAGGCAAAAACAACCCCCTGGTTTGCTTCATTGCTACCTTGTTTCCAGGGGGGGGTGGGATGCCATGCCAGTACCCATTCCAACTTGATACAAAAAGTCAGTAAGCTGATTGTGTAAATTCTACATGAGGTTTCTTTAGTTTTCCAATTTGCAATTATGGGGCAATATTTAAATATCCGGGATCAACCAGCAGCATAACGGGAATGCAAAAAAATTTACTTGCTTTTAACGTACTATTTGTTTTAATTTTATTAACCCTCTTGCTGAATACCCTATAATAGAAGTACACCATGAAAAGAAAAAAAATAAATACGATTGATACGTTTTGATAGAGCCAGCCCAATCTCGCGCGGCTGACAGCTTACCTGGAAAAACCATGAAATGAGGAGTAATTCAAGATGAGTGCGCTTAACAACCTGAGAACCAATGTCAAGTTGATCGGAAGTTTCCTGATCATCGCAATCCTGACCGCTGTGGTTGGTATTGTGGGTATTTTCTACCTGCGCCAGATCGATTCCAACGACACCATCCTGTATCAAAACCAGACGCTGCCGATTGGGCAGATGGGACGTATTGGGGTGGCCTTCCAACGCACACGTGTTAACCTGCGTGACCTGCTGCTTTCCAGGTCACCTGAAGAATCACAAACTTATGTCCAGACCATTCGCGATCTTGAAAAAATCATTGACCAGCAAGGAAAAGATTACGAAGCGCTGATCCTGTCTACGGAAATGCAGGCCCTCTTTGATGGATTCAAGAAAGATTATTCGGACTTCCTGCCTTACCGCGACAGGATTATGGCCCTGGCCCTGGCCGATAAGCAGGAAGAAGGCTTGACCCTGCTGCGCGGTGACGCCCTGGCAGTGGCCAAGCAAGTTGAAACCGATATCGACGCGATGGTTGATATGAAGGAGGAACAGGCCAAAGCCCGTTCCGACGGCAATACCGTCGCAGCCTCGCAGGCAACCAACATTCTGATTGTGATTATCGTTATTGCCGTCATCGTGGCAATGGCCATGGGTATTATCATTTCCAACAGTATCGCCAACCCGCTCCACTTCCTGACGACCATGGCCAAAGCCATTTCGGTCGGCGACCTGGTGCGTAATGTCAGCGAAGCAGAGAAAGACAAGGTCAGGCTGCGCAGTGATGAAATCGGGGATATCAGCAAGGCTTTTGATGCCCTGATCAACTATATGCAGGCCATGGGCACCGCCGCTACCAACATCGCAAAAAATGACCTGACCGTGATGGTCGTCGCCAAGTCGGAAAAGGACGAACTGGGCAATGCCTTTTCTCAAATGATCAACAACCTGCGCCAGGTGCTGACTGAAGTAACCAACAGCGCCAACTCAGTGGCCGTGGCCGCCGGGCAGCTCTCCCGCGCTGCTGAGCAGTCTGGCGAGGCAACCGGGCAGATCGCCACCACCATTCAGCAGGTCGCAAAGGGGACCGCCGAGCAGACCGCCGGTGTGACCCGCACCGCCAGTGCGGTGGAACAGATGGGCCGCGCCATTGACGGTGTTGCCCGTGGCGCTCAGGAACAGGCCAATGCAGTTACCAAGGCTTCACAGGTGGCCAGCCGCATCAGTGTATCGATTGAACAGGTAGCCTCCAATGCTGAAGCTGTGACACGTGACTCGGCCGAGGCAGCTCGTTACTCGCGCGATGGCGCCAAGACCGTCAAGGAAACCATCGTCGGCATGGAAGCCATCCGCAGCAAGGTCGGTCTCTCGGCCAACAAGGTGCAAGAAATGGGCACCCGCTCCGAAGAGATCGGCGCAATTGTCGAAACGATTGAGGACATCGCCAGCCAGACCAACCTGTTGGCTCTCAATGCGGCCATCGAGGCTGCCCGGGCCGGTGAGCAGGGCAAGGGCTTCGCGGTTGTGGCCGATGAAGTCCGCAAGCTGGCCGAACGATCCAGCCTGGCCACCAAGGAAATCGCCGGTTTGATCAAGGGCATTCAGAAGACGGTCAGCGAAGCAGTGGTTGCCATGAAAGAATCGGCCACCGAGGTTGAGAACGGTGTCGAACGTGCTAATTCGGCCGGTGAAGTACTCAATAACATTCTTGAAGCGGCTGAATCGGTTTACAAGCAGGCCGAGCAGGCTGGCAAGTCAGCCGCCCAGGTGGGGGCTGCCGCCAGTGAGCTGGTAGGCGCAGTCGATTCGGTCTCGGCAGTCATTGAAGAAAACACGGCTGCCACCGAGCAAATGGCCGCCAATTCGACCGAGCTGACCCAGTCGATCGAAGGAATTGCCAGCGTCAGCGAAGAGAACAGCGCGGCAGTCGAGGAAGTTTCGGCTTCGACCGAGGAAGTCTCCGCCCAGGTGGAGGAAGTCTCCGCGTCAGCAGCTTCGATGATGGAAATGGCAGCCGGTCTTCAGAAGTTAGTCAGCCAATTCAAGCTGAAATAACACCGAGCAATAACGGTCATTACAGGAGATGCCCTGATGGAACAGCAACTGGTAGTTTTTGAATTGGCCGGGGAATCATACGGCATAGACATTGCGGCGGTGGAAAGCATCATCAAGATGCAGACCATTACCCAGCTTCCCCAGGCGCCCTTCTACGTCAAGGGTGTCACCAACCTGCGTGGAAACGTGCTGCCGGTCATTGACTTACGCCTGCGTTTTGGGCTGGAAGCAGTTGAATCTTCGCGCCAAACACGCATCATCATTGTCACGATGGGCCGGATCAAGGTCGGCGTGGTGGTGGATGGGGTTTCTGAGGTGCTGCGGGTTCAGGATGATGTCATTGGCGGGCTTCCGCCAATGGTGAGCACGGTGAATTCGGCCTTTTTGAAGGGTATCGTGCGGTTGGAAGATCGCCTGATCATCCTGTTGGAGCTGGCCAAGGTGCTGGCGGTGGATGAGCAGGAGCATTTGCAAGCGATAGTTTAGGAAAACATAAAAAGCGTCCGGGAGAAACTTCCGGGCGCTTTTTTGATTCTCTGCGCGCGGGGGGCGGGTGGGTGTGCCGGCGATATGGCCCGCGCGCAAAGAATAATATTTTTGTGTGATATTTTTCCCGGGAGGGCTCCGGGAAAAATATCACGGACGGGGTTAGCGCCGCGGCTGCGCCGGGCGCGTGGATTTGGGCTTGGGTGTGCTTGCGGGTGGCTATCACGCGCGGGGGGCGGGTGGGTGTGCCGGCGATAAGGCCCGCGCGCAAAGAATAATATTTTTTTTGTGATATTTTTCCCGGGAGGGCTCCGGGAAAAATATCACGGACGGGGTCTGCGCTGCGGCTGCGCCGGGCGCATGGATTTTTTTGGGGGGTCTAAGCGATGAAATGGGAGGCCCAATTGT
>CAIVSQ010000272.1 GCA_903908605.1 uncultured Anaerolineae bacterium | reverse complement strand
CACTGTCCTTTAAAGATTGTAACACAAGCAAAGCTCGATCATAATTATTTTTTATTTTATTTTAAGGGAGCACTGTTGGGATGAGAAAGGTCACTTCCTATAATTTTGGTATTAAAAAAAGGGACTGGCGGTCAATTGAACCGCCAGTCCCTGGACCTGCTAATTAATTACACCTGTTATATCCAACCACGCAGCTGCATGGCCTTGACAACGCGATCGATGGCCACCATATAGGCAGCATCACGCATGTAAACCTTTTCCTTCTCACTCATCTGCAGAACAGCATTGAACGCCTGGGTCATTTTGGTATCTAATCGTTCAAGAACTTCGTGCTTGGTCCAATAGAAGTTCATATCATTCTGAACAGACTCAAAGTAAGAAGTCGTCACGCCACCAGCATTGCACAAAAAGTCTGGGATGTTGAAGATGCCATTCTTTTTGAAGTAGTCATCCGCCTCGGGTGTACACGGGCCATTAGCGCCTTCTGCCACGATCTTGACTCGGCCAGACATGCGCTTGACGGTATCGCCATTGACATGACCTTCGATGGCTGCTGGGATGAGCACATCACATTCTTTCTCAATCCACTTTTCGCCATCTTCGATAATATAGCCTGCTTCCTTGGCCTTTTTCTGGTCAATCGTGCCGTACTGATCCACAATGGTCAACAGGAAACGTGGGCTGACGCCATCTTTATGGCTATAGGTGTACGAGGTTTTATCATTGCGATCCCAGCAAGACACACAAGCAATCTTGCCACCCAGCATCTCGACAAAACCAATCGCAGCGTATTGGGAAACATTTCCGAAACCTTCCAAGGCTGCCACGGACTGTGATGGGTCCATTTTTAGGTGTTTCATAGCTTCGCGGACAGTATAAATGACACCGTAGCCGGTGGCTTCGGTTCGACCTTCAGAACCACCACCACCCAGCGGCTTGCCTGTAAAGACACCCGGGGTATACTGACCAACCATCCTGGAATATTCATCCATCATCCAGCCCATCATCTGGGGCGTGGTGCCAACATCAGGCGCCGGAACATCCTGGCGTGGGCCAATGTTTTTCCACATGTTTTGCACCCAACCACGACAAAGGCGTTCTTTCTCCGGGGTGGTGATCGATGACGGGTCAACAATGATGCCACCCTTGCCACCGCCGAGAGGGATATCCGCCACAGCGCATTTCCAGGTCATCCAGGTAGCCAACGCGCGGACCGTGTCAAAGGTTTCGTTCGGGTGAAAACGGATACCACCCTTGTTTGGACCGCGGGCATCGTTGTGCTGCACACGATAACCCTGGAAAACACGCAGTGAACCGTCGTCCATGCGCACTGGAATGCGGAAGCTATACTCACGCATCGGCCAGCGCAGAACTTCAGAGATCTGCGGATCCAGGTTTAATAACTTGGCAACGCCATCAAACTGCTTTTGTGCCATTTCAAATGCGTTGATTTGTCCAGCCATTTTTTCTCCTGTGTAAGGTTACAAAATTTACGACAAAATATAAGCGGGCATCCGGATCGGAGGCCCGCTTATATTGGGAAAATTATGTGTTGCATCGGTATCATAGCAATAATGGTCCTTTATTCGTACTATATAAGGTTACACGAGAGCAAGAGTAAAGTCAATATGATGGTCATCATGTTTTTGGTAATGACTTGTCAGACAAAATTGTGAATATATTCCTACTCAACTAACGTATGCACTGAATCACCCAATCTTTTTTCCTTTCAAATCAGTATAATAGGAGAACATTTATCAACTATTCTGGAGAACGAATGCCCCGACACAAGTCCTCCCATGCCTTTGCTTTACCATCCGACGAAATCATTAAGGATTATCGCCTCGCTTACCAATCTCGTATGGCTTCTGTTATTGGCCGGAGGGAAGTATTAAGCGGAAAAGCGAAATTTGGTATTTTTGGGGATGGCAAGGAATTAATCCAACTGGCAATCGCCCGCTCTTTTCGCAAGGGCGATTGGCGATCTGGGTATTATCGTGACCAAACATGGATGATGATGTTGGGCGTGATCAGCCTGGAAGATTTTTTCGCCCAGCTCTACGCACATGCCGATGTCAATTACGAACCTGCCACCGCAGGACGAGCCATGAACGGCCATTTTGCATCACGCTTCATCAACTCCGACGGGAGTTGGCGCGATCAGACAATTATGTACAACGTCGCTGCCGATATATCACCAACTGCCGCCCAAATGCCAAGAAGCGTGGGCCTGGCGTATGCGTCGAGACTGTACCGCCAAATTCCCGAGTTATCCGACCAAACTCGCTTTTCTCATCACGGCGACGAGGTCACCTGGGCAACCATTGGCAACGCATCAACTTCTGAAGGACTTTTTTGGGAATCGGTCAATGCCATCGGGGTATTAAAATCACCAGCCATCGTCACAATTTACGATGACGGCTACGGCATTTCAGTACCCAACCAATTTCAGATGGTCAAGGAAAATATTGGGGAAATCCTACGTGGCTTTGAGCGAGACGCTTCACAGTCGGCAGAAAAAGCCGAGCGAGGCTTTGATCACTATACTGTTCGCTCCTGGGATTACCCAGCATTGCTGGAAACCTTTGCAGCAGCAGCCGAGACCGCCCGCGAATTTCACATTCCTGCCCTGGTGCATGTAACAGAAGGAACCCAACCCCAGGGGCACAGTACCTCTGGTTCGCACGAAAGATATAAATCTCCCGAAAGACTAAAATGGGAGCAGGAGCATGATTGCATGCTCAAAATGCGCAACTGGCTGCTGGAAAATAAGCTAGCAACAGAAAAGCACCTGGTCGAGTGGGAGACGATCGACCGTGAAGTCGTTGAAAACGCGCGAAAAACCGCATGGGATGCTTACCTGAATCCGATCCTAGCCGAACGAAAACAGCTATTAGGCATCCTGGATGAAATCGTTCCTCTCTCCATTCATGCTGCAGAGCTCGTCCGCCTTCGAAACGGTTTATACACCCTGCCCAATCCTTTCCGCAGGGATATGCATGCCACCGTTCACGAAGCGTTGCGCGCTGTACGGAATGACCCCAATCCGGCATACGAGAAATTGCGAGCATGGAAACAGGCCGAACAAGCCACCAACGAACAACGTTACGGTTCCCATCTGCACACCGGAAATACTCTAAAAGTCCGCCCCATCCAACCACAATACTCCGATAAGTCTCCCAACATCATGGGATTTGAAGTGCTGAATGCCTGTTTCGATGCCGCCATTTTGCGTGACCCACGCATTATTGCTTTTGGCGAAGACGTCGGGCAGCTAGGAGATGTAAACCAGGGCTTCCGCGGCCTGCAGGAAAAATTTGGGCACCTGCGCATCAGTGATACTGGTATCCGTGAAGCTACCATTCTTGGTCAGGCAATTGGCATGGCTATGCGCGGCCTGCGCCCCATCGCAGAGATCCAATACCTTGATTATCTGCTGTACGCTTTACAGTTGATCAGTGACGATCTCGCCAGCCTGCACTGGAGAACTGCCGGAGGACAAAAAGCTCCTGTGATCATACGAACCCGGGGACACCGCCTCGAGGGGATATGGCATTCCGGCTCACCCATGAGCGGCATCATGAACCTGGTCCGCGGAGTTTATTTGCTTGTTCCAAGGGATATGACCCACGCCGCCGGTTTTTATAACACCCTTTTGCAGGCTGATGAACCCGCCATTATGGTGGAAGTGTTGAATGGATACCGGCAAAAGGAACGTTTGCCCAATAACATCGCCGATTTTTGCATTCCACTCGGCACCCCAGAAGTTTTACGCCAGGGCAACGACGTTACCCTGGTCACGTACGGTGCTTGCTGTCGCATAGCACTGGATGCAGCCGCCAGGTTATCCAAAGATGGGATCGAAACCGAGGTAATTGACGCTCAAACCTTGCTACCTTTCGACCTGCCGGGCATCATCGGGCAATCACTTAAAAAAACAAACCGGATCGTGTTTGTAGACGAAGATGTTCCCGGCGGTGCCAGTGCTACGATGATGCAAGAAGTGCTGGAAAAACAAGGAGGGTATGCCTGGTTGGATTCTCCTCCCAAAACCCTCACCAGCAGCCTGCACCGGCCAGCCTATGGTTCCGACGGAGATTACTGGTCGAAACCAAATGCTGAAAGCATGTACGACACCGTTTACGAGTTGATGAACGAAGTCAATCCGGCAAAATATCCCAAGATATATTAAGGGAAATATCACTTTCCAGGTGGCTGGAATTACTGGTTATCGATGAATAAAGATATAGGATTGAGGCGTAATCATGGCGATAAAAGTTCTCGTGCCCCGGCTTGGTGAAGGTGTTGAAGAAGTCACCGTCACAAAATGGCTCAAACAAGTTGGAGAAATGATCGCGGAGTTGGATCCACTGCTGGAGGTCAACACCGACAAAGTGGACTCGGAAATCCCCGCCCCAGCGCCAGGGATCATCCTAAGTATTCACGTTCCCGAAGGATCGGTTGCACGAGTGGGCGAATTGCTGGCAGTCATTGGTGAAGAAAATGAGCAAGCAGCAGAACCCCAGGCATCCGCTCACCTATCACTACCTACCCCCAGTAAACTGCCTGTGCTGCCGATAACTGCTGAAAAACAAGCTCCGCCGCATGACCTCGGCTTCATTTCTCCGGTGGTTTCCAGGATGGCTGCTGAGTTTGGCATCGACCTGACCCAGGTCTCAGGGACCGGACTGGGCGGACGGATAACCAAGAATGACATCCTGTCTTATATCGATACTAAACGCACCCCCAGCACGGTTGTCGAAGCACCTGTTTCCGCTGCTCCACCGCCTGATTCAACCAAAGCATCTGTTCTTATGACTGGTGATCGGCTGATCAAACACAGCCTGATGCGCAAATCGATAGCAGAGCACATGCTGGCCTCAAAACGCACTTCCCCGCATGTCCTGACAGTAATGGAAGTGGATATGTCCCGGGTGGTTGCCCACCGATTAACCAATAAGGCGCTTTTTGCAAGGGATGGGGTTAACCTGACCTTCACAGCCTACTTCCTCTCTGCGGTGGTAACCGGTTTAAAAGCCTTCCCGCTTGCAAATTCATCATGGAGCGACGAAGGTGTAATTATTCACACGAGCATCCATCTGGGTATGGCCACATCGCTGGGAGAAGATGGCCTGATCGTTCCCGTCATCAAGGGCGCTGATGGCCTATCACTGCTTGGCATGGCTCGTACCGTCAATGATCTTTCTTCCCGTGCTCGCGCAAAGAAGCTACAGCCTGACGAAGTCAAAGGTGGCACATTCACGCTCACAAATCACGGCGTGAGTGGATCAATCCTGGCAATGCCCATCATCAACCAACCACAGTGTGGCATATTGGGTGTGGGTGCAATGCAAAAACGTGTAGTGGCGGTAACCGATGGCCTAGGCAATGACGTAATCGCCATCCGACCAATGGTGTATCTTTCTTTTGTGTTTGATCACCGCATCCTGGACGGAGCTAGCGCTGATTGGTTTTTAGCCAAAGTAAAAGAAACCCTTGAAAATTGGAGTGACTGATGAACTCATTTGATGAACGTGCCAGGGATTGGGACGCTGACCCTGCGAAAGTAGAGCGCGCGCGTGTTGTAGCGCAAGCAATAAACGCGGCCTTGCCCCCCAATCGGCAGATGACGGCCCTGGAATATGGCTGTGGCACAGGTCTGCTTAGCTTCGCATTAGGCGACAGTTTCACCTCAATCACCCTGGCGGATACATCCCAGGGCATGCTGGATGTACTTGCAATAAAAATTGAACAAGCTAACATTCATCATTTCCATCCGCTCCACCTGGATCTGGGCAGCCAACCACTCCCAAGCACACAATACGAGGTGATCTATTCATTGATGACCATGCACCACATCCTGGATACCTCACAATTCCTGGCGCATTTTTACAACTTGCTCAAACCTGGTGGATTGTTGTGTGTTGCCGACCTGGAGAAGGAGGATGGTAGTTTTCACGGTCCGTCGGTGACAGACGTTCACAAAGGCTTTGATCGCCTGGAGTTTCAGGCCGAGCTGGAAAAATCCGGGTTCTCCGATATTCAGTTCTCGTCGGTATTCGAGGTGAAAAAAGTCATTGCCGGGCAAGAAAAGGCATTTCCTGTCTTCCTGGCCGTTGCCAGGAAACCTGGAATACTTTTACAAAGTTGACCCACCAGACTTTCTCCCTGAAGGTTCCCCACCGAAATATCCTAAAAAAAACGAATACTATTAAAAGCATACATTACCAGCCGCGCAGCATCAGTAGTTCCACTCGCTGCCCAGGGCCAATTACGCTCGCCATAAAAGGATATGGTATAGCAATACCTTCGCCAAAAATAGTTGAAAGAAATAGGGCTTTTCGAGTAAAGTTGTGTCTCTCACAACCCAAAATTACTCGGAAAAGCCCATGCCAGAGATTTTAGCACTTTTACAAAAT
>CAIVSQ010000271.1 GCA_903908605.1 uncultured Anaerolineae bacterium | reverse complement strand
TTTGGGAGATGGCATGGCATTGTCCCTGGTCGTTCACATCTGAAACAAAGAACCCGCCAGGGTGAGATTACCCTGGCGGGCCAATCGTGGCCTACTTGACCCTGGAGCGGGTCGCGGGCAAACCATCAAGTACCCAGGTCATGTGTAGCCGCTGATGCTGGCGGTATATATCTGGTTGCTTTTACCCAACACCCGAAGGGCTTCTAATCAAATTACTATTTTTTTGTCCAGGAGGAGACGCTACCATTTGGATCCGTCCAGGTCATGGTGCCGCCATTGATCACTACTTTCGCCGATATTGTCCCGCTCCCGTCGGAGGGGGTCGTTTCGAGAGTGCTACCATCGAAGGTATACGTGCCGTCAGCCATCAGTTCACCGGCTTTGAAGATGCCGTAAGTGCCATCGTCACCAAATGCAATGCCAACTGTATTGTCATTGTCATTTTCCCATGCACCTGCAACGGATTGGGGGCTGGATGAGCTATCGTCGCCTCCACAGGCAGTCAGTATCAGGCTGAGACCGAGCAAAACAACGAGCAGAATGGATAGATTTTTTTTCATTTTTTTCTCCTTAGAAATTTTTGAATTAGATCAAGTGTTGTCAAATCTGGCTGACGGTGATCGTTTAACTGCTTTTCTGGGGCACTTGCGGAATGATCCAGGCAATCAGGGCATGCGGCGAGCGGGTCTGGATGTAAACCCGACCTGGGCCGGTCATGACAACCACAAAACCTTCGCCCGAGAACAGGTTGGATTTGGCGCCACCAACGCCTTTGCGTTCAACGTTCATGCTGGCGTCAAAGGCCACCAGGTGCGAGGTATCGACGATGTATTTCTCACCCGGGCCCAGGGTGCGGTCGAAAATGGCTCCATAAGACGAAACCAGTAATTTGCCTGTACCGGTGGCTTCCAACATGGAGATGCCTTCTCCGGCGGTGAAGGCTTTCGCGCTAATCTTGGTGTTGAGTTCGACCCCGTCTTCGGAGGCGAGATACGAACCTGACTGCACCAGCAGCGGCGCCCCTTTCATTTCGATTAGCTCAATATCGCCGGGCAGATCGGGGGCCAGGGTCAGTTCACCGCCACTCGCGCCGGCCTTCCAGAAATTCTGAAAGAAAGACTCGCCTCCCAACAGGGAACGTCCCAAAGAGGCGAATAAACCGCCCTGGGCCTTGGTCTCGATCTCCAGGCCATCTGAATAGCTGACCATCGACCCAGAATCTGCGCGAATGCGTTCGTTGGCAGCTAACTTAACAATGGCCAGAGAGTATGACGGACGATGTTGAATATCAATTTCCATCGTAAAGCTCCTTTGCATTTTCCAGATTGAGAAGATATGATCTATCAAGCCAGTACAAAACGCTTTGCTTAACCGCTCATCCGTTCCAGCATGATAAACCTGAGCATGGCAGGCAAGAGCAGCTTTTCATCCGCCGCTGAGATTTCGCCCTTCTTTTCCACCGCGAAATATCCTTCCATCACCGCAGCCTTTTTCAGGATGCGCAGAACGGTTTTTCCGCGCAGTTCCACCAGATAGGCAGGGTTGATGAACATGCTAATGCCGGGCACCTGACTGAGCAGGGCATCCAGTACTTTAATCCAGGGGTTTTCTTCATGGATGAGGCCAATCTCAGCGCCGACAGCATCCAGGATGGGGTAATGGGCTTTCCAGAGGGCGCTCAACCCTCTCGTCATCTTTAGCGCGCCCAGCGCGCCTCCTTCGGGGGTGGTAACTTTATAGGTGAGTTGCCCGGCTGCTACTTCGGCGGTGATGTCGTAAATTGGCTGCTGCTGGTTTTCATCCGCAAAAACTTTTAAGGCGACGTTCTTGAGGGTCAGTTTTTGCTTGGTATACAAGAGCAGTTGACCAGCGGCATCCGACACTTTTACTTGCGGCATCAGGGCCAGGGTTTTGAAGCGAAC
>CAIVSQ010000270.1 GCA_903908605.1 uncultured Anaerolineae bacterium | reverse complement strand
TGGACAATCACTTCACCAGGACGATGACGCCGGCGTAATCCTTGCACAGCGCTCGGATAACCATCCTGGAGTTTTGGATTTATAGCTGCCATAGCTGAACATCCTTTTGAGACAAGACCCTTCCCCCCTGGTTCAGATGGGGGGAAGGGGGTGAACTGTTAGACCTGGATCTACTCAACAGACCAGTTTACTTGAGAGCTTCTTCCCAAGCCTTGATCGCTTCGTCAATGAGGGCCTGGCTGGCAGGGAAGTAACCGACAGTCTGGATTTCATTATTTACTTCGGTCAGGTAGAAGCGGATGAAAGCGGCAACCTGGGGCTTGGCCTTCATGATCGCGGCATCGCTGTAAATATAGAGCGGGCGGGAGAGCTTGTAGCTGCCGTCTTCAGCGGTCTTTTCATCGGGGGTAACGCCACCGACACTAACCGACTGAAGCTTGCCTTTGTTTTCGCTGAAGTAGGCGAAGCCGAAATAACCGATGGCGTAGGGTGAACCTTCAACGCCCTGGACGAGCACATTGTCATCTTCAGAGAACTGGATGTTTTTTGCTTCCAGGATGGCTTTTTCACCGGCGGGGATATTGGCCTTATCATCCACCTTGTTGGCGGGAGCAAGCACGGCTTCGACGAAGTAGTCAAAGGTACCAGAGTCGGTGCCGGGGCTAAAGCGCTGGATGGGTTCGGCGGGGTAGGAAGGATCGATATCGGACCACTTCTCAGCAGTGGAGAAAATTGCGGCGAGCTGTTCGAGGGTAACATCCTTGAGGAAGGTGTTTTCGCTGCTAACCACAACTGCGAGGGCATCTGTTCCAACACGGAACTGAACAGGGGTGCGCGGGGTGGCCAGCTTGGTGCAGTTTTCGATTTCAGCGTCCTTGATTTTGCGGGAAGCATTGGAAATATCGGTTTCACCGGTTTTGCAGAAGCGCTCGAAACCAGCACCAGTACCAATGCTATCGATGGTGATGTTACCAGCAAAACCCTCTTCCTTGAAGCGCTCGGCCATACGTTCGGAGAGCGGGAAGACTGTGGAGGAACCAGCGGTGATAATGTCACCGGTCACGGCGCTAGGCAGATACATCGCCATCGGGTCTTCAGTGGGAGCGACGGTTGGTTCAACAGTTGCAGCGGGAGCTTCGGTCGCGGCGGGAGCAGCAGGTACATCGGTGGCAGCTGCAGGAGCCACGGGTGCTTCAGTAGCGGCAGGGGCACCGCAGGCGCTCAGCACCAGGCTGGCGACAATCAGGACGGCGAATACAACAAACAGGTTCTTACGCATTTTTTTCTTCTCCTTGAAGAATTTCAAATCACAAATTAGGTTTAATTTCATCTCATCATTTCTGATATTGTGATTTTCCCATGCGCCTGTTAAGAACAATGGAAGGTTTGTTTAACATCCGGTTAACAAATGCTAAAAAGAGATAATAACCAAGCAAGCGGGGTCTTAAATCAAAAGCGTCCCGTTGCGGAAGGGGACGCTTTTGATGGATAAAGCACCTGGATCAACTTCAGGCCTGGCGCACGACCGTTTGGATGGAAACAGACTGGGTAATGGTTTGTTTATACGAGAACTCGAGAACCGCAGAGGGTCTTTGCAGCACCACCGGACCAGTCGTTCGCCCCCAAACAAGCTGATTACTCGAATCGTACCAGTCATTGCCATCGCCACCCGCATAAACCACATCCCCTTGCGGGGTTGAGAGAGCCGCGCTGACACCGTCATTCTGCACTTTTGTGGAAAACAAGCCTTCCGTGGGCGAAAATTTACTGGATGCCTGCCCAATTCCGCTCACATGCTGCGACCCCTTGAAAATATCCACCTGCTCAATAATGCCGGTGTCACGCGCAAGAAACGTCACGCGAGCGCCATCCTCAAGCATGAATGTAGTGACATCATCACTGGCTTTTAGATCCTGGAAGTCTCCATTATTGGCGCCTTCCATATCGTCCACATCAATATGAGGATCACCCCAAACGGTGGTGCTTTTATTACTCCACTTATCAAGGATGGTAAAAGTGGCACCGTCCTTGAAATTGAACAGGTAGCGATCCGACTCGGCATAATTTTTATCGTGAACGAGTAAACCTTCCATGGGGCTGTTGGATCGAAAACGCAGCTCAAGCGAAACCTCTATGCTCTGACTGGCTTCCAGCTTCAACTCCTCATGAGCAACCTGCCCCCCGTTGGTCGCGGCAACTTGTTGGTGAACATCCTGCAAGTTGACATTGATATTTTCCACAACTGGTGTGGGCGCCAGGTTTTTATCATTGGCGCTGGATGCTGAAGCACTGATAAACGCCTGGTCTTCTTGGTAATAATCCAGCGCTGATTTATCATCCACATGCTTGCCATTCCTGCGGGCTTCAGCATCCCGGGCAACCATCATCAAACGCCTGGCAATCATCATATTGGACATATCTGTTGATGCAATTGTAGTCATCCTGGCCTCCGCGAATCCATTCGCTGCTTATAGAATCGACCGAAAAGCCAATATCTTGAGATGACCTTGCAATTTTATCGAGTTTAGCTGGAAACTTGCGACAACCAATCCCAATCGCCGAGGGTTGGAATGGCTGAATACATGGTGAGATCCAATTGCATCGGCGTGATGGATATATAACCGGTAGAAATTGCCCCCACGTCTGAACCATCCTCCGGAATACCAGTTGGAGCATCCCCACCGATCCAGAAATATTCTCGTCCACGCGGATCCACTCGACGGTCCAGCCTGTCGCGGTACACGCGCAGGCCCTGGCGGGTGATACGGGTGCCCTTGATTTGATCGAGTGGGAGATAAGGAATATTCACATTCAAGAGCATGCCAGGCTGAAGCTTATGACGGCAGAGGGTATCCACAATGCGCCCGGCAAGCCCGGCAGCAACTGAATAATCCAACGGCTGACGGTGATTCTCGTTAGTGCCCAGCGAAAAGGCTACGCCAGGCACTTCCCAAATAATGGCCTCCATGGCCGCAGTCACTGTTCCTGAATAGGTGACATCATGACCCAAGTTGGCCATGGGATTGATGCCAGAAACGACAAGGTCAATTTTTTCTTCAAAATAACCAAGCAAGGCCAGTGCAACACAATCGGAAGGAGCGCCATCGCTGGAGAGGGCCACGGATCCATCCGAAAGAATGACCTCCCTGGTACGCAACGGGCGATCAAGTGTTTTCACATGCCCACCGCCAGACCAGTTACGATCTGGCGCCAGGATTGTGACCCTGGCAATCTTGCGCATTTCCTGGGCCAAGGCCAGCAACCCGGGGGCGGTCACCCCATCATCATTGGTTACAAGGATATGTTTTAGTTCACTCATGCGCTTTTTTTACATTTCGCCGTCGCTGTTGGATGGTATCAAAAGAAGCCACAGCTAAAAAACAAATCACTGAAAAATACAAAAGTACATCCATATCATCCTCTCAGAATCAACCGATCAAGCTAAACTAATCCCCAGGTGTGCCGGGGCACTTAATAAATATTGCGCAAACCATTTGCCCAATACACGCGTCGCGCTCCACTCCGGGCCTTTTTTGACCTGTGTGGTACCGGTCCGCAGGGCGATCAGCAAATCATCGCTGGTGCTGCCCGGGAAGATGGTGGCACCAAGGCCAATGGCATCCAGTACATGCGCGTCACTACTGCCAGTCTGGGCAATACTCAATCGCCCGGCCCAAATTCCGGCGGCATGGTTGCCAGCACGATCCAGCGTGGTGGCATTGTAAGTTTCAATGCCAATCAGGATGCGTTCGGCATCGCGGTCGCGCAAGGCGCGGTAAATTGAGTAAGCGTTCAGGCTTTTCATGCCAAAACCAGTGGCACCCGGATGAGGTGCTACACAAAATCCGCCCTGCTCACCCACGCGGTGAATTGTTTCTATCAAAGACAGCCCAGCAGGGATAATTTTGCGAATGGAAAGCGCCAGCAAATCCCCTTCGGCAGTGGTGATCTCCACCCCTGGGATGACCTGGATATTAAATTTTGAGGCGAGCTGCTCGGCTTGCAATGCGCCGCGGATTTCATCATGATCGGTAATGGCAATCAGGTCCAAACCAACCTGGCTGGCGCGCTGGAGCACAGCGGGAACGGTAGCTGTGCCGTCGTAACTAAAAATGGTGTGCATGTGAATGTCTGCGAGTCCCATAATGTTTCCTTTCTGTTATAAGACAAGCATACCTCCCGCCGGTTAACAACCAAAAAACAACCTGTTAACAAACAGTAAAAGAAACGGGCTCCATTCACACAAGCCGGAATGAGCGCGCGGGCGTATAATTTAAATTAGTCTTGGGCTTGTTACAATCGGCACAATACACTGGAGTCTTGATGAAAAAAGCACAGCTGTTTATCACCTGCCTGGCAGATCAATTTCACACCCAAACATTACAAAACATGACCCTGCTGCTGGAATCCCTGGGGGTTAAACTGGAATTTCCAGCTGGGCAAACCTGCTGTGGGCAGCCACTTTTTAACAACGGGTTTGAGGACAAAACCCTTAGCATCGCGATAAATTTCATGCACGCTTTTGAAAATAGCGACGCACCCATCGTGGGTCCATCGGGCTCTTGCGTGAGTATGGTCAAGCATCACTACCCAAGCCTGTTCCCAGCCGGCACAGCCGAACACGCCCTGGCGCTTAATATCGCTGGGCGCATCTATGAATTCACAGAATACCTGGTTAATGTGCTGCAAGTGACCGATGTCGGGGCTATCTACCCGCACAGGGTAATCTATCACGCCTCATGCCATACCCTGCGCGAAATGGGCCTGCGCCGCGAAGCGAAAACCCTGCTCCAGGCAGTGCGCGGCCTGGAGCTAATCGCTCTGGCTGATGAGGAAACCTGCTGTGGTTTTGGCGGCGCGTTTTCGGTCACTTACCCACAAGTCAGCCGGTCGATGATGGAAAATAAAGTGAAAAACATCATCGCCAGCCAGGCCGACACAGTTGTGATGTGTGAACCGGGCTGCTTGATGAACGTGGCGGGTGGGCTGCGCAAAGCTGGTTCGACAGTGCACGCCATGCACATCATCGACCTGTTGGCGAAGAGGGAAGCATGAGCGCTGAACATCGCTATATTGAATTCGGAGACTATACTCAACACATCCCGCCGAGCATCCCTGATGCTGTGCAACATGCCACCAGTAAATTCCTTCTCAACCGGGCAGCCCGGGTGGCAGAAATGCCCCAATGGGAGCAACTACGTCAAATCGGCTCGGATATCCGCATGCACACGATTGAAAACCTGGATATCTACCTCGAGCGTCTTGAACAGGCTGTTCAGGCAGCCGGCGGCATTGTCCATTGGGCGGCAACGGCCGAAGATGCCCGCCAGATCGTCTTGCAAATTGCCCGTGATCACAACGTCAGCCTGGCAGTCAAAGCCAAATCGATGGCCACCGAGGAAATTGAGCTGAACCAGGCGTTGGAAGCGGCCGGAATCTCAACCGTAGAAACCGACCTGGGCGAATACATCATCCAACTGGCCGGCACTGGGCCTTCACACATCCTGGCACCCGCCATTCACTTAAAAAAAGAGCAGATCGCCGCGCTTTTCCATGAAAAATTAGGCATCGACGCCCCAGCCGACCCGGTGGAGCTGACACGCATTGCCCGTGAAACACTGCGGGAAAAATTCTTGCAGGCCGGCATGGGCATTTCTGGTGGCAATTTTGTTGTAGCCGAAACCGGCACCCTGGTACTGGTAACCAACGAGGGCAACGGACGCATGTGCACTGGCATGCCAGACCTGCACGTAGCTGTGGTCGGCATCGACAAGGTCATCCCCGACTGGGATTCCCTGACAGTCTTCCTTAAACTACTGGCGCGATCCGCCACCGGGCAAAAGATATCCACCTATACCCAGTTCATCACCGGCCCCCGGCACACAGATGGAGAATTTGGACCACGGGAATTTCACCTGGTGCTACTGGACAATGGCCGTTCTGCCATCTTGAAGGATCCGGTCGGGAGACAGGTTTTCAAGTGCATCCGCTGCAGCGCCTGCGCCAACATCTGCCCGGTATATGGGAATGTGGGCGGATTCGCTTATGGCTGGTTTATCTCTGGGCCGATCGGGGCAATCCTGGCGCCTCAAATGCTCGGCACACCGGTCGCACGGGAACTGCCATACGCCTCGACGTTGTGTGGCAGTTGCGTGGACGTCTGCCCGGTCAAGGTACCAATCACGGGCATCCTCCGGCATCTACGCCGACGCGTAGCGCAGGGAGATGAATTTGCCCCCGCAAGCATGCCGGTACCGGTGCGCACAGTGGCCAGCGTGGCCGCCCTTGGCCTGGGCTGGAGCTGGCTATACCGCTTGGGAACCCGCTTGCTGCCAGGAGTAATGGGTTTCTTCCAGCAGGATGGTTGGATCAAAAGCGCGCCAACCCCGCTCAAGCGCTGGACCGATGTACGCCCCCTGCCCGCCTTTGGAGCTCATTTTAGGCAGTGGTGGCACAAGCATATAAAGGACACAAACCAATGAGCAACCCAATCATTGAAAATGTGCGCAAATCCCTCGGCCACAGTAACGGAAACACACTCGCCACACGACCTGCCATCTACCCAAGCCGCCAGGCTGGGCTGGCAAATGCCGAAATCGAGCTTTTCCTGGATGAAGTACGCAAACTCGCCGGCACAACCCAGCGAACCAGCCCACAGAGTGTGCAAGCGGCACTCGAAACCCTGGTGAAGGAAGAAGGCATTCGCAAGGCGGCCTTGTGGGATACCCCTTACCTGCGAAAACTGGACGTGCGGGGAACGCTGGCAGGGCTGGGTGTGGAACTGGCCAGCCCCAATGCCGGAAAGCATGAAATGGCCGACTGCGACCTGGGGATTACTGAAGCCGATTACCTGTTACCCGAAACGGGTACCCTGGTATTGCGCTCATCCCAGGAAAAGCCACGCGGGGTTTCGCTGCTACCGCGCATCCACCTGGCAATTGTGCGCCCGGAACAACTACTCGCCGATCTGCACCAGGTCTTTGATTTGACGCGGAACGGTCATTACCTGGTGTTCATTACCGGCCCAAGCCGGACCGCAGATATTGAATTGACCATCACACTTGGCGTGCATGGTCCAAAAAAACTTTTCGTATGGATGTTAGAAGGAGAGATATGAGTAAACTGAATGGGAAAGTAGTTGTCACACTGGTCGCCGAAGGGGTTGAAGACCTGGAGTATTACGTCCCGATGATGCGGCTTCAGGAGGAAGGCGCACGTGTGTTAAGCGCAGGGTTGGACCTGAAGCCGGTGCGCGGCAAGAACGGGCTGATCATCAGCCCGGATACCACCCTGGATGCGCTGAATGCCAATGAACTGTTCGGGATCATCGTCCCAGGTGGCTGGGCTCCAGACAAGCTGCGCCGTTATCCCATCGTAACCGGGCTTGTGCGTGCAATGAACGACGCCAATAAACCGATTGGCATCATCTGCCACGGCGGCCTGATCGCCATATCCGCCGGAATTGTGCGCGGCCGCCGCGCGACCGGTTCGCTCGGCATCAAGGATGACCTGGTGAACGCCGGCGCGACCTGGGCAGATGAAGCCGCCTTCCGTGATGGGAACCAGGTGTGGGGTCGCGTGGTAGCCGACATCCCAGATTTCTGCCGCGAGCTGGTAGCCCTGATGATCGAGAAAGCCTAGACACCCCATTCGAGTAACAGGCATCCTGTTGGCAGGATGCCTGTGCTTTTT
>CAIVSQ010000269.1 GCA_903908605.1 uncultured Anaerolineae bacterium | reverse complement strand
ACCCTTCCTTCCACAGGAAGGAGGGGAAGACAGACAAAAGGAACAAGGAATGATCCCTTCCCGCATGTATAATTACCTTCGCGAGCGCCTGCCCGAAGGTGTCTGGAACAAGCGCCTGGTTCGTGAAGGCAGCCTGTCGTTCATTGAGTTCGACTCTACTGATGTAGAACAACTCGCCCGCCTCGGCATCGAGGTGGATGCTCTTGGCCCCTATCGCGTTGTCTGCATGTGGGATGATGCTTCCCCACTCGAAATTGGCGGCTACCTTATCGTCGATAACCTGGCGATGGGGAAACCCTCCATGGGTGGTATCCGCATGCTGCCTGAAGTTACCCCGGCCGCCATTCACAACCTGGCGCGCGGCATGACGCTCAAAAATGCAGCAGCGCACCTGCCCTACGGTGGGGGAAAATCCGGCATCGTCGCCGAACATGGTTTGACCGCTGAACAGCACGGCGAAGTCTTGCGTGGTTGGGCGCACTTACTCTACCGGTATCGTGAAATCTACCTTCCCGGACCCGATGTCGGCACGAACGACTCTGACATGAAAACCATCGCCATTGAAAATGGCATCGACCACGCTCTCTCCAAACCTGCTGACCTGGGCGGCAACCGCATCGATCAGCTTGGGGCGGCTGCCGGGGGCACGGTCATCTCGCTGCAGGCCTTACTCGAGGAATTGCCGCGCCTGAAGGTTCTGCCGCAGTTCGCCAACCTGGAAATCCCCGATGAGCCCACTGTGCTCATTCAAGGTTTTGGCGCAGTCGGGGCGCATGCCGCGCGCATCCTGCGTGAGCGATTGCCCCAAGCCAAGGTCACCGGTGTAAGTGATGCGGCCGGCTATCTTTACGACGAAACCGGTTTGCCCGTGGATGAACTTTTCGAGCGCTGGCAAAAAGACGGCATTGTCACCCGGCCTTATTTTCTGGAAAAATCAGCGGATGGGCAGGCTGGCACGCTGAAATATTCCTCGCAGCCCAATGATCTGCTGCGCGAGAGCGCTTTCTGCCTGATCCCTGCTGCTCCCATCGCGAATTATCTTGATATTGACCCCGCCTCGCGCCCGAGCATGACCGTCGATCGCATGGGGCGCTGGGTGGTTAGCGTGGAAGGGGCCAACACCTACTCACCCGACCCGGTTCGCAAGGCGGCCCGCGCTCGTATGGAGCAGGCGGTTTACCGCCAACGTGGGGTGCTGATTGCCACCGATTACCTGGTCAACTCCGGTGGCGTGATCTTTGCCGCGCAAGAAAAACTGATTCAGACCCCCGCCGAGCTGTCCATTCCGCAGGAAATGCTTGGGGATCGTGCAGCCGTGGATGGGTGGCTGACAGCGCATGCCGCCGAATTTGCCGCCCTGGCCGAACAGCGCCGTGCTGCTGGAGAAAATCATCGCGAAGATGCCTTGCGCCGCAATATGCGCGAACTCGTCGATTTGCTGATCACCGATTCAGACACACTTCCCTGCCAGGCTGCGGAACGCATCAGCGTGCGGCGCATTGCTTTTAGAGAAAGTGGACGTACTGCCATCGATTTGATGGAACCCTTGCCCACGTTGACGGTGGACTGCTCCTTGCAAGAAGCTGCCGCCAAGCTGGTGGCAGCCAGCAGCCCAATCCTGGCCGTCACATCTGGCGGGGAATTGGCGGGTGTTATTACAGAATGGGACATCACCAGGGCCACAGCTCAGGGCGCGCCACATGACAAGCCCATTGCCGAAGTGATGACCAGAAATGTTGTTACCTGTGCCCCAGACGCGGCCATTCTTGATATGGTGCGTCTGCTTGAATTGCACAAAATCTCTGCTATGCCGGTTGTCGAGAATGGCGCCGTTCGCGGTATGGTCAGCGCTGATCTGCTGGCGCGCAAATCCCTGCTGCGCCTGCTTCAATCGCAAATCGAGTAGCGATCGGCTGAGATTTGATCCGCCACAGCATGGACTGTGTGGTGGCTGTTGACTCACGGGGTGATACCACTCTACACGCCCCTCGCGGGTTCGTGGTTGAATATGGCAGAGACCATCCAACGCATTTTGGTGCGCAGAGACTTTGCTGGATAAAACCCAGAGACGCCAGAACAGATTATTCATTGGGTAAAAGCGGTTGCGCGTGCCTGGGATTCGGATCTAACATCGTTTGAATGGGTAGTGTAAATTCCGTCTACCGGACACGCAGTCGAATCCGAAGACATGCCCTGGGTGGTTCTGGAGCCTGCGCTCATCACCCTGTTCGGACCCAGAAAAACTTGATCCAACAATGGCGATCTTCATGCCAAATGATCCACTAGGACAGGTAGATCTCCAGCAGATCTCCCCAACTTACATCGGTTACATCTGGCGGCGTCAGATGGTCACCTGAGAGAACTGCCCACCCGTGAAGTACTGCCCAGTAGGCCAGCGCCAATGTCATAACGGCGTGACCGGGTTTCCACCCCGACTCGCTTGCGCGAGCGACGGCACCGACCAAAGCCCCAAATGCGCGATCGGCCGCCGCTTTGCAAGCAATACTGTTAAGCGAATATCCGTAGGGTGAGAACATCAACCGATAGAGCGCCTGTTGGTTCTGGGCGAATTGCAGGTAGGCCAATCCTAGCGCCTTGAGCGCTGCCAACGGGTTCGGTTCCTGGTCCGCCACCATAAGGCCCTCTGTGAACCGGTGGAAACCCTCGGCCGCTAGCGCCCCCATGAATTCGCTTCGGTCCTTGAAGTGGCGGTATGGCGCGGTCGGGGATACCCCGATAGATTTTGCGAGCGCCCGCAAGCTGAGGTCGGTACCGACACTCTCAAGTTGGCGCAGGCCTTCGGTGATAAGGGCGGCCCGAAGATCCCGATGGTGATAAGGTTTGCTTTTGATCACATTTTAATCCTACCCGGAATTCAATCATCTTTCAAGGGGTGGCCATTAAAGCTTTCAAGGATGTTGACACTGCTCACATAAACTGATACCATTGTTTGCAGTGCTTACATCATTGTGAGATCTCTGACCGTCACCCTTAGCGAAGACTGGCCCATTGGGCTTACGACTATCATGACGGCTGGAGGAAATTATAAGCAAATTCAAAAGGAAAAGAGGAAACATGATTACAACACTTTCTAAAACACTGAAAAAATATTCAAATGGTTGGGTAATGCTAGCATTCTTAGCGTTAATGCTTTTGTTCGGTATGGTCATTGTGCCGACGATAGGAAGCAAGTTAGAAGCATTCTCTGGTGGCTCTGGTCCTATTGACTTGCTATTCTCCTATACACCTGAAAAGGCGTATTCGATGATTGCATCTTATGGAGATGAGGGGCGCGCGTTATACCGCACATTTGCAATTACAGGCGACATTATCTACCCTGTCGTCTATTCGATACTCTTCAGCCTGATTATTACCTGGCTCTTTCAGCGTGGCTTCGCGGCTAATAGCAAAATGCAACTATTGAACGTTATACCTCTTGGAGCATGGTTGTTTGATTGGCTCGAAAATATAAACCTCGTGACAATGCTATCGCTATATCCATCTACTCCATCCATCATTGCAAGGTTGGCGTCAATCTGTACAACGGTTAAGTGGAGTTTTGGCGGTGTGGGTATTACGCTCGTACTGATAGGGTTTGTGATGGCTTTGAAAAATGGATTT
>CAIVSQ010000268.1 GCA_903908605.1 uncultured Anaerolineae bacterium | reverse complement strand
TAATGAAAAAAAAACAGATACATCTTTGGCTACACCCGTGTCAGTTATTGCTCTAAATATCAATACCGGCTCGATAGATGAATATTCTCCCAATTACCCCAACATCTATAAATCCGACCCTCTACTGACTTGGGGACGATATGCATTTAATCAAACAGTATATGACCCGAGTATGAATTTTGTCGTTTACCCTGACAAAGACGGCAATTTAATTTTTTGGGATAGGCAACAAAAGCGCGAAATCACTAGATTGGTTAGCGCAAGTGGCTTTGGGTATGGCCCCCGATGGTCAGATGATGGAACCAAATTTGTTTCTGACGTTTATGTTGGAAAGATGATTCCTCCGAAACAACCCTGGTTTGATCCTGAAAAATTGTGGCAAGAAGAATTATTTGTTGTGACACGAGATGGTGTGGCTACACAACTAACATATTTATCCAAAGATTACAGCGATGTAGATCTTGGGCCGTATAGCTGGTCGCCTGATGGGCAGTATATTGCTTTTTGGGTAAGGGTAAAACCTGATCAATTGCCTGATTTACCTGTTGGGGTGGATTGGGTTAGAAGATTGGCCATACTAAACATTCAAACTAAAAAGGTTTCATTTTATTGTATTCAAGGTGATATAAATGGGCAAAATCCCAATGGTGGTAAATATTCTAGGATGTCAGAGCCACCAATCTGGTCGCCACAAGGTGACAAATTACTAATTGATGCCAGGAATGGAAATGATGGTAATTTTGCCATTATTGTTGATCCGTTTAATAATAAAGCGGCAAAAGTAGCTGAAGGATTGATTCCAGTTGGCTGGTTGAATTCTCTCCCATAGTAATATGTTTAGCTCCAGAAAACCGAATTTACCGCTTTCTACGAAATGCCTAGAGCGAAGAAACCCTAAAGGGTATTACGTAAAGAGCGGAGTTGCTTCCGCAAATCTCCGCTCCAGGCATGGGACTGGCGATCGCTCCGGTCGCTCTCCCGCAGAGCACCGGATGTTACCTCGCGTTCCAGTACGCGCAGCTTTTTCGTAGAAATTATCGTACACTTTGTTCGAGGAAGAATTTTAATAGGCGGCAATTGTACAGTTACGATGCCGCCGGGCGTGTCAAGATCCGCGTGCTGGGCAATGGCCTGACCCAGTCCTATGCCTATTATCCCTGGAACCAGCAGGCCGGGCGCATGAAAAACCTGGTGACGGGCACTTTGCAGAACCTGGCTTACCAGTATGACCCGGCGGGCAACATCACGCAGATCTTCGACAGCCTGGCCGGGGAAACGCAGGTTTATACCTATGATAATTTGGATCGTCTGACCAGTTGGACGATGAACAATCTGCTGCAGGAAAGTTACACCTACAACGCTACCACCGGCAACCTGACCGGCAAGGCGGGGGTCACGCTGACCTATACGGATGGCAATCATGACCATGCCGTGACGGGCGCGGGGGGCAACAGTTATGGCTACAGATGTAATGGGAAGTCAAGTAGCAAAGTTGGAGAAAAGCGGCTTGCCAACGTCTGGGCGAATTCCGGCTAAAATAAAATAACCCCTGTAACCAAAAGACGAACCAGGCTGGCAAGCAGTCCAGATCGTCTCGGATTTGGGGGCACTTTCAGTATAGCACGCGCAAAAGTCCGCGCCAAGTACCTTAAAAAACAAATAATTTCACGCCGTTTCAACATTTGAACGAAACGGTGCTTGACAGCGGGTGTAAAATTAAATTGAGCGGCAAGCCCGTAAAACCCCTGCGCGGGTCTCCTTATGGAGTTCACACGTTTACGTGTTTGGGATGCCGCTCATTTTATTTTGACCAATAAATCCGATGGGGGTAGCGGTACCGGCTTCTTTTTGGAACCCCAGGGGACATGGGTGAGTTCGGCGCTAATGCCAAGACTATCCAATTGCTGGCGCACATACTGCCCGGTGGATAACTCAGCAGGCCGGTTTTGTTTGCCCAACAAGTAGGCAAATTGCATGAGTTTGCGTGCCACAATCACAGGCTCGGCAAAGCGGTCGACTTCGTTGTCGGCGAGCACATGCCAGACAGAAATTAGGAGCTTGCGGGCAATCGCAACAATGGCCTTGTTACGACCGAGACGCGGCATCAGGCGCGCCAGCTCGGCTTTCCAGTTCGGGTGGCTGTTAGCGGCCACCTGAGCAGCCTCCACCATGGCGGAGCGCAGATCGCGGCGACCGGCCCTGGTGATGCTGCCTTTGCGGCTGGTCTGCCCGCTCTCGTGCACCCGGCCACCCAGACCGGCGTAACCAACCAGCTTTTTTGCATTTGGGAAGCGGCCAATCTCGCCGATTGCGGCCAGGATCGTCATAGCGTTGATCAGGCTGATACCAGGCAGTTGGATAAGACCAGGGATACGTGGATCTTTGGCTGCCAGCTCCTTGAGCGTGACCTCGATTTGCGCCACCTGTTTTTCAGCAAAAGCGAGGGCCTCCCAATTCGACAAAAGGGTGGTCTTTTCAGCCGATTGGAGCTTGAGCGCCATCCACCAACCGCGTTGTTCCTCCCGGAATATATCTCCGACTGGTGGAATGATGTGATGGCGATGCAGGCAGGCGTGCAGACGATTCTTGGCTTGAGTGGACAAACGGGTCATCTTGTTGCGCTGGGCAACCAGTGCGCGCAAATCCTGGACATCCTTTGGCGGGACCCAAATTCCCACCAGCAGACCCTTGGCAAACAGACGCGCCAAAATTGTGGCGGCAATTTTATCGTTCATGACTTGTGAACGGGTAATGAGCGCAACGTGGGGCGGATGGACGACTGTCACCGAGCAAACGTGTGGCAGCAAATCATCATAAATCTGCCAGGTGTTGGTGGTCATTTCAATCACCACTGCGTCGTCAGGTCGCAGGTTGCGGGTCATCCACTGGTCCAGGTGGATGTATTCCACACGCTGCGGCCCAAGCACCTGATTGAGGTTGGCATCCACGCCTACCGCCACGAGATAGTGTTTGTGGATGTCGAGACCGATGAAACGTTTTGGAACCAAAGTTTGCGCAGTCATGGTTTGGAACTCCTCATGGGCAGGCTGCCAGCATGTGTTTAATTCACAATCAGGAGTTGAATGAGTATTATCATTAGAAACGCGAAGAAGGCAAGGCGCACGGCGTGGCGATTGGCGCGGTCTGCCGCAAGCTGTTGATCCGTATTTATGTGATCCTGAAGGAAAACAGGCCCTATGTCGTCCGGGTAATCACCCCCGCGACCCCTTGACTCCTAATAGCGAGCCTCATCTAATGATGATGCACATGTTCGTCCGCATCCATTTCAGGCCCGAGCAGTGCGCGCCACTCACCCAACCGGTCAGAATACAGGGCCATGGCCGTCGCAATAAACGAGGCAATCGGCACCGCCGCCATCAACCCGATTGAGCCGGCCAGCGTACGCACAATCTCTTCCGCCACAAATTCCACATTCAGCAAAAATCCGTAATTACCGCGTCCCAGGGCAAACAACAGCAGCAGCGGCAGCGAAGCACCGGTATAGGCCAGCACCAGCGTATTGACCGTCGCCGCCACGTGGTCACGCCCAATGCGCATGGCCTTCTCATAAATACGCCTGAAGCCCAGTGCCGGGTTGGCATCGTAAATCTCAAAAACCGCTGCCGCCTGCGAAGTCACCAGGTCGTCCAGCACACCCAGCGCCCCAATCACCATGCCGCCCAACAGCAGCCCGCGCAGGTTGATGCGCGTACTGGAGGCCTGCATCAGGAACAGCGCGCTCTCATCGCCAAAGCCATTCAACCGTGCCAGGTCCACAAAAGCCAGGCTTAAGACCCCGGTGATCACCAGCGCCAGCACCACGCTGATCACCGAGGCATGTGTCTTCAAATTCCAGCCATAGGTGATATACAGTGAGCTGACCAATAAAATAGCCGACCCCACCAGGCTGACCTGCAGCGGATCCTCACCATCCAGGATGTGCGGGATCACATAGCCGATAATAATCAGCATGCTGAAGACCAGCGCCGCCAATGCACCCACGCCCTTGCGCCGGCCCAGTGCCACAATGGCCGCCACAAACAGTCCCAGCAGAATCAGCAGCGCTTTACTGCGGTTAAAATCGGCATAATACGCGTTCAACAGGCCATCCGGGCGCTTGTCAATATTGACATAAATGCGATCGCCAACCACGAACAGGGCCACACCCTGGCGCTGCTGGCGCTTGCCGTAATCAACCTGCATCAGGACACCCTGGTAAGCACCCTCCAAAATCCGGACCTGCATGACCTGGTACGGTTGGCTCAGGCCATCAATCTCCACCTGCCCGCTCTCAATGATCGCCTCCACCTGCCCTTGCGCCACCTGCGAGCCAAACCCATCGCTGGTCTGCGTAAAGCTGATCGGCCGGAAGAAATACGGCACGCCCCAAATTAAAAAAGCCGCAAAAGCGGCAACTAGAATCAAACTGGCCACAACCAGGGGAAAAGGAATTTTCTTCATATAAAATATCCACGCTCAGAGAATACGGTTTACCGATAAAGAAAATGAGCGCGGCGGGGAACTCCGTAATAGAATGCCTGGGCCGGGTGCCCCTTCATGCCAGCCCATTGCGTTGTAAACACAGGCTCAAAAAGGACTACCCGCCCCGGTTCATCCCACGCAGCAGTGCGGTGGTTTCACGCGCTTGCGCGGCCGTGTCGGCGAAAGCCAGCATCAACTGGCCCGAACCTGCCAGCCCCATGCCCGAAAGGAACAGAATCAGCCCCAGGGTCGCCGCATAAAAACGCGCATCCAACAGGCGGACGATGGTGCCAGACAGCAGGAAATTATTGGCCAGGTCCACCAGCGCAGCGTTGTTGAGAAACCCATAAATCGGCAGGGCGATCCCGACCAGCATCATGAGGATGCCAAAAATGATGTTCATATACCCGTTGAAACGTGCGAAAAAGTACATGGAGCCTCCTCGTTGCTGCGTCTCTAGTCTCACTTACTACGCTTAATGGTAACACGATTAAGCAAAAATGCGCTCAACAAGGTGCATAAAGCACCGAAAATAAACATGCCCATGTAACCCAGCCACAGACCGGGATGAGCAGCGTTAAGCCCATCAATGACCGGTCCTTCCAGCCTGGCCAGCGCGCCAGACCCGGCCGTCGCCAGGTTGGTCAGCCCCAGGTACTTGCCAGCTTCATCGCCCGGTACAAGCTGGTTGGCCAGCGCCCAACTCGCCGTCAGAAACAGGCCAATCCCGGCACCCATCACCGACCCATACAGCACCAACATGTCGGGTGTGCGCGCCAGCCAGATCAGCACAAAGCCGGCTGTCGAGAGAAACCCGGCTGCCTGCAGCACCCGTTTGGCTCCAAAACGGTCCGAGAGCCAGCCACCCAGCACGGCCAACAGCACCAGCGCCACCGTCAACGTCGCCAGCAGGTCACCGGTGGTACGAGCCGGGTTTTCGACCCGCAGCACATCGCGCAGGTAATACTGCGCAAAGGCCTGCAGCCCATAAATACCCAGCAAAAAGACCCCGCGCTGCAGCACCACCCACCAATACGCACTGTGCGCGCGAAAATCCACCTGGAACTGCCCTGCCAGCGCGCGCCAGCCTGATTCGTGCCCGGCCGCGCCACCCGTCGATGCTTCCTCACGGGTCCCCAGCACGGTCACAGCCGCCGAGACCAGCATCACCCCGATCAGCACCAGGATGATCAGGCGCGCATCGCGGCCCTGTGGGTCCAACAGGCGCCCGGCCGCCAGCGAGGCGATAATCAGGGCGGTCATATCCATCAATGTCTTGATTCCACTGGCGGCCCCCACCTTGCCCGGCGCCACCCGGTCTGGCAGCAGCCCCTGGGCCGGCCCCTGCCCCAGGTTGGAGCTGAACTGCAAACCCAGGTAACCGGCAAATATCCAGCCCAGGCCCCGGCTCCAACCCAACAAGGCCAGGAAGACCACATCCAGCAGGGTTCCCAGCACCAGCAGCGGGCGCCGGCGACCCCAGCGTGAGACCCATTGGTCACTCAGCGCGCCCGAGAGTGGCTGGACAATCGCCGCCACCACCAGCCCGCTGAAGGTCAGCAGCCCAAGCATCGAATTCTTGCGTTCATCAGGCACATAATTGAGCAGCAAGGCCGGCAGGATGATCGGGTGCAGGGCATTCCACTTGAAGGACAGCCCAATCCAATACACGTTCAACAACAGCATTTGGCCCAATGAGGTTATTTTTTTCATGCCTGGAATTCTCCTCTCAGAAAATCAGGCAGCAGCGCGGCGATCTCGCTCATCACCAGCGTGCTGATCTGCCTGTCAAGCTGGTCACGCGACAACCCTGCCGGCACTGCCAGGTGATAAGGGCGGCCAAAACGCAGCTGCAAAGCACCCTCGCCCTCCCAGCCCGCCACTGGCAGCACTGGCAAGCCGCGCGCTGTGATCAAGGCCATAAAACGTCCAGCCCCTTCCGGCGGCGTGGCAAGGCGTCCACCCGGCTGGTCGCACCCCTCCGGTGCCAGCAGCAGCACCGGCGCCCCAGGCTGATCCAACCAGGCCAGCACCGCGCGCACCGACCTGGCGCGCGCATCCACATCACACTGCCGCGGCGGCATGGGCGGCATGCTCACAAAGCCATACATCTGCGCCATGCGCCTCAGCAGCACGCGCGAGAACGGTCTGCCCACCGGGGCCAGCCAGCTGCCCGGCATGGTCAATTCACCGGTTACCACCGCCCCCAGCCGCTGGCCCGCGCCAAGCCGCAGCGCGGCTGTCAGCGCCATCACCAGCCAATATATTTGGAAACCCGGCCGGGAATAATGATTAAACGTCACCAGGCAGGCACCACCAACCGGGATGTTCTCCCCGCCCGCCACCCGCACCGGGGTCGTGCCGCTCCTCAAACAGGCCCGTGCATCCGCGCTGAAATCACGCCGCCGGGCCAGCAGCCAGTCCAGCCCCAGCCGCATCAGCAGCCCGGCCGGCAGGTGATAAACGGGCCGCTCAGCCATCAATAAACAAGGACGGCGGTTGTCCGCCGTCCCAGTGGGTCATTACCATGCATACGCCTCAGGCGCTTCACCGCCAGGACCTGGGAATATCTCATCCAGTGTCTTAAGCGTGGCCTCATCCAGCTTGATCTCCAGCGCGCGCAGCGATCCATCCAACTGCTCCAACGTGCGCGGCCCAATGATCGGCGCCGTCACGGCCGGGTTATGCAGCAACCAGGCCAGGGCGACATCGGCTGGCTGTTCGCCCATCGCGCGGCAGGTGGCTTCCCATTTCTCCAACTGCGGGCGATACTTCTCAATTTCCTTGGCCATATCGTCACTGGCCCGCCGGCCTTTCTCAATTTTTTCCAGCACGCCGCCCAACAGCCCGCCCGCCAACGGTGACCAGGGAATCAGCCCCAGGCCGTAATCCTTGCAGGCCGGGATCACTTCCAGCTCGACCATGCGCGCGTTCAGGTTGTACAGGCTTTGCTCGCTGCTCAGACCCATAAAGTGCCGCGCGCGCGCCATTTCGTTGGCCTTGGCAATCTGCCAGCCTGCAAAATTGGAAGAGCCCACGTACAGCACCTTGCCCTGCTGCACCAGCAGCTCACAGGCCTGCCAGATCTCTTCCCAGGGGGTCAACCGGTCGATATGGTGAAACTGGTACAGATCGATGTAATCGGTTTTTAACCGTTTAAGCGAAGCCTCGCAGGCCTGGCGAATGTGCAAAGCCGAGAGCCGCTGGTGATTGGGCCAATCGCCCATGCGACCATAAACCTTGGTGGCCAGCACGGTTTTTTCCCGGCGACCACCACCCTGGTCAAACCAGCGCCCGATAATCTGCTCGGTAATGCCTTCGCCAAGCCGCCAGCCATACACATTGGCAGTGTCAAAGAAATTGATCCCCAACTCCAGCGCCCGGTCCATAATCGGAAAACTATCGGCCTCGCTGGTTTGCGGACCAAAATTCATCGTCCCCAGGCAAAGCCGGGATACCTTTAAACCAGTTCGACCTAGCTGTGCGAATTCCATCTGACACTCTCCATTTACTTGCTGATCAAATCCTGAACGGTGACATCCATCACCTCCAACACATCCGCCAACGGAACGTTCGGATAGCTGCGGTAGTAAGCGTTGAAACCATCTCCAAAGACCTTTTCCACCAGGCCCCAGTCGGCTGACTGCGGGTAAGTGAGCGAGGCTTGCATGGCCAGCATCATGGCGGTCCGCCACTGTGGGCTGAGCGCCGGGTCATTCTTGAGCAATTCGGCCGCCGGGAGCGTCACCGGCAGCAGCCCGGTGCTGCGTGACCAGCGCACCTGGTTCTGCGGCTCCAGCATCCAGCGCAGAAACAGCCAGGCCGCCAACTCTCGCTCAGGCGAGGATTTAAACACGGCGTAATCGGGCCCATAGGTCACCAGCGTGGGTTGAGCACCCGGGAAGGGCAGTACCGTCCATTCGTCGGTCGAGCCAGCCTCGCTAAAGGCCGCACTCTGCCCGCTCAGTTCAGACAGGCTGCCAGCCAGGAAGAGAGCCCGGCGCGCCACCAGGTGAGCATAGCTCGTCTCGCCATCCGGCAGCCAGGCGCAGTCGTTTGCACGCAAGTCGGCCACAAAGTTCAGGGCGGTCAGATTAGCGGCGGTATTAAAGGTAAATGCGCCGCCGCTGTACAGGCTGCCACCCCCGGCCGCCAGCCAGGCATAGGGAGTCTGCCAGTTGGGGCTGGTTTCCAGCGCCAGGCCGCCAAAACCATCGTTGGTCAGGTCGGCATCCTGCTTCCAGGAGGCGTTGGCCGCACAAGCCTGGGTGCGGAATTCTTCCGGCGTACCCGGCGCGGTATTAAAACCCAGCTCGCGGGCAAAGGATTGGTTATAAAACAGGTAGCGTCCCGCACGCGCGGCCGGCAAACCATAACGCACCTCACCCTGGCTGGATTGCGCGCCAAACGCTGGCGGCAGATCGGCCACATGGAAACCCACTTCGTTATCGGCTGCGTAGGGCGCCAGGTCCAACAGCTGCGCCTGCCATGCCACCATCTGCTCGGGCATCGCCACCACCAGGTCCGGCTGGGCAGCCTGGCCCACTACCGCCCCAACCGCTGCACCCAGGGTGGTCAGGTTGGGTTGGGTCGCTAGCTTGACCTTGATGCCCCAGGCATTCGAGAGGTTGAATTCGGCCGCCATTTGTTCAAACAAACTGGCAGTGGGACCATCCCAGCCGTGCCACACCTGCACCTCCACCCCTTGCAGTCCATCCGGGCGGGCGCCCAGGCTGCGTGTTAAGGTCGGGGTCGGGTAGGGCGTGCGCACCACCGGTAAAGGCAGCGCAGTTGGCGCCTGCCCCGTCGGGCTGGCCTCCTGCCCGGGCACAGCTGGCGCTTGCCCCGTCTCCGGCTCAGCGGTTAACAGGATGACGTATGGCGCGCAGGCGGCCAGGGATAACAACAGGATGCAGGTCAGCAGAGTTAAGAAGTAGCGCATTGACATCGGGTTTTTAATAGAGAATCAGCGGAACAGGAATGAAGACCAGGATAAACACCACAATCATCAGGAACGCGTATACCCGCCGGGCGGGATCCAGCTCGGTGATCTGGTCCAACGGGTCGGCCGAGTGACGGCCCAGGAACAGCAGCATCACCATCCACAGCCACCAGCCGTTCCAGAAAAATCCCAACCCGGCCAGCAGCGGGATAACCACAGGCAGCACATACCTGGTTTTATTCCCCAGCAGCACATACAGCACGTGCCCGCCATCCAACTGGCCAACCGGGACCAGGTTCAGCGAGGTGACCAGCAGCCCGGCCCAGCCCGCCATCGCCAGCGGGGAGATATACACATCCACCCCACCCAGCGGTGCCGGTGTGCCGGTGAAGAAAAATCGCAACCAGTATAGCACGGGCGCAAGCTCGCCATAGCTGGCCGGAGCCGGCAGCATGCGGCCAAAAACCGCGAACTTGGCCAGCAGGTAAACCAGCGAATTGCCCTCGATAAAACCACCGCTAACAGCCTCAACCGGCGCCAGCTTGGAACCCGCCAGGCCCAGCACCACCACCGGGATGGCCACCAACAGCCCCGCCAGCGGACCGGCCACACCTACATCGAACAAGATGCGCTTGTTACGCGGCAGTTGTTTCCACAGGATCACCGCGCCCATCGTCCCCAACAGGGTCGGGAATGGGATGAAATACGGCAGGCTGGCCACGGTCTTGTGGTGACGGGTCATCAGGTAATGGCCAAATTCGTGCGCCAGCAAGATCCCCAGCATGCCGGCGGCAAACGGCAACCCGCCGTGCAAAAAGGAAATCCAGCCTGTTTCCAGGTTCGATGACACATCCTTCAGCAAGGCCGGGTCTGTATAGCCCATGCCAGTCACCACCACGCTCACCACGGTCGCCAGGAAGAGCCACAGATTGATCTTCCAGTTGCCTGGCTTGGGTTCGGGCGGGCTGGCGATCAGTAAAATCACATGGCCACCATCCGCCTCTTTCCGAAAGAGCGGCGTCAACTGCAGCGGGGCCAGCCACTCACACAGGCTCGCATGGGCATCGAGCGAATCCCCGCGCAGCTTGCCGCGGTAGCGCAGCAGGTAACCCGCCTTGCTATCGCCAACGGTGAAATCGTTAATTTCAAACACACGGGCCACGTAATCATCGATCACGGCCTGATCAGTTAGGACCATTATTACCTGTCATTCTTATACCAATCAAAAATACCGGCATGAACATGCATATTTGCAAGAATACGGGAGTGCATGGGAGTCGAACCCACCCTGGACCGCAACGCGACCCAATGCCGATTTTGAAGAACGGAAAGCCCACCGGGACTTAAGCACTCCCACCACCAATCCTACCCCAAACCAGGTGATTTTGGAAGAATGATTGCCAATTGGTCCCCCAACTTATTTTCTTCAACCCTACCTGCATTCATTGCGCATGAACATTCCTCCGAGACAGCCATTGGTTATTGTAGATCTCCCCACAAGTAATTTCCCCAAAACGCATACCCACCAAAACTACACAAAAATACTATTCCCCAAGCTGCACCAGTAACCGCCCGCCGCACAGCGGCCGGGCACCTCCCGCAAGTGTATTTTTTCGCGACGCCTTCTCGCGAAAAAATACACGAAAAATTCTATTCCCTAGGCACCACCAGCCCGCCGCGCAGCGGCCGGGCACCCCCGCAAGTGTATTTTTTCGCGACGCCTTCTCGCGAAAAAATACACTTAAAAAAATTATTCGCGCGCGGGCCAAACCGCTGGCTCAACCCAAACCACACTTCGCGCGCGCACCCAC
>CAIVSQ010000267.1 GCA_903908605.1 uncultured Anaerolineae bacterium | reverse complement strand
GTAATACCCACACCAACCATAGTACATGTCTGCAATGACCGGAGCCAGGTTAATTTGTTTATTGGAGCTTCTGGAAGAGTAAAAAAAGACAGAATTGCTTTGCTCAAGGTTCCTGCTTCACCTTCAGATGCTACCTACAAAGAAATACGCCGCCTTCAAATTAAGGAGCGAATCATGGTAGAAGCCGGGCCAAAGTGCTACAACGGTTCCACCTGGTGGTATATAAATACCGAATCCAGTAATAGAGGTTGGAGCCGTGAGATAGATGAATATGGAGATTTTATACTCGCATTCACAAACAAATAATTAACCCCAAAGATAAAATATCGATCGCGGCTATCTCATCATATTGATCACAGAAGGTCCAACTGAAAAGTAGAAATGGTAGATATCCACCCGAAAACCCTGGATCTCTGATACCAACCCAGATCATCAACAACATGCCCGATGTGCTGGATGAATACCAGCGTTTCTCATACAGGAAAACAATCAACCGCCGGCGAACCACTTCCTCATCGGCGGTTGATTGTTTTCCTTCTCACCCTGCGATCTTCGCTACGATCCTTGTAATCAGAGTTCAGTACAGCGTGGTACCGTCGGGTACCCATTGAAAAACATTACCGCCATATTGAACAGGCCAAACGGGCTCATGCCTTTTTTGTAGCTGCCGACCACACTAGTATCCCCAACCTCAGAATCATAATTGCATAACTCGTGTCAATATCGTTACCCATGGATGCACACGCCCATCGTTTTCGCGGGATACTTATGCCCTTTCAGGTTCCCTAGGCAGACGAGTTCCACGCCGGGCATAGTAGGTTTGCGCCTGTTCCCAGTTCACATAGATCACCGGGTACTGGTCTAATTGCGAATTACCGAAATAACCCGGACGCGTAGAAGACGATACTTCACCAAGCGCGCTGCAGTCACCGGCTTTGAGACAGCCGCGTTCAAGCCATCTGTGACTTCGTAGATATCAAATTATTGGTCTTACAGGCTACCATCACTGCTCCTGTGTTATTGCCCAGGTGATAGTACCGCCTTCACCGAGAAGAAGATGATTGTTGGCTTCAAGGTCTAGGAGGAGGAGGAGGAGAGGTAGGATTAGGTGGCTTTGGTGGCTTTGGTGGTTTTTTAGTAGGTGCTGGTCCTGGTGCGACAGCAGTTTCTGAGTTTTTTGGTTTGTTTTTGGTCCTTGGAGTTTCAGTAAATAAGGGATAGTATTCCGTCGAGGTAGCTGGCGGAGATGTTAGCGTAGAAAATGGTTCATCTATCGGTATGTCTGTTTGTGTCGAAGTCGGCTTGGTTGTTTGTGTATAGGTTGGCATGGAGGTTATGGTGGGTGTGGGGGGGGTGGTTTTTGGCACGCCCACTCCTGTATAAACAAGATAAAAGACCACCGCCAGTAATACACCACCAACCAGCCCGAAAAGTATATTCATTGTTTGACGTTCTCGGTTATATTGCGCCATATTTTCCCTCTCTTGCCTTGAACATTGGTTACCGATTGAAAAAATTCGCTACCCTCATCCACCCGGGCGGATAGCCTTGTCAAAATAATTTTACTCCACGTATTCAATTAGTGCAAGAAAATACCGACCCTGTAGAAATAAGTGCCGGCTACTTTTATCAGACCTGTTACTGTGAAGCATCACGGGCACAGCAAAAACCGGTAAACCTGTGCCTCCCTTGTGGGCCGTCCAAAAAACAAGGAACAGCAAGAGCATGACCATCCCTGCTGTTCCTCAAATCATCATTGCCAGTCGCACTATACTGATAACGGCACCCCTGAATTGGTGGTATTAACGGCCGACCGCATGGTTGACATTCAATACCCCCCCCTACCCCGCGATCTTCTCCACAATCCTTGTGATCAGAGTCTGAATGACCGGCGCGCGCATGATGTCGATGCGGGCAATCTTCAAGCCCCGCGCAACGCTTCAAGACGATATTACACCTGCCCAGTGACTGGCGCAGGGAAAAATATCAAAAACGCAGAAACCAGGATACCAGAATTAACGCGAGCCCCTTACTAGGGTGTACCACGGGCACAACGAAAGCCGAAGTAGCTGCCCGTATTGGCAGGGATGTCTTTGAAGCGGTAGCCAGTGTGCACAAAATCAACGACGTTGTACCACGACCCGCCGCGCAGCACCCGGTATCTCTCGCCATAGAGCTCATTTGCAATCGTGTTGCCCGGGTAAGCCTGGTACCAGTCCGCCGTCCATTCCCATACATTGCCAACCATATCCAACGCACCAAACGGGCTGGCACCACGCGGATAGCTGCCCACCGGGGCCGTAAATTGAAAGCCATCATTGATATTCTTATCGGCCCAATCTACTGGTAGGTTGATATCCGCGAAATTGAGCAGTTCACCTGCCACGGCAGCCTCTCCCCATGGGTACTTGCGTCCATCCATACCCCGCGCTGCCTTTTCCCACTCCGCTTCCGTGGGCAAGCGGGAACCAGCCCAGGCGCAGTAGGCGGCCGCATCCTTCCAGCTGACATGCACCACCGGGTGCTGCCCCAGTCCTGCCAGGTCGGTGGCTGGGCCCTGCGGGTGCCGCCAATCTGCGCCGGTCGTTTCCTCAAATTTTTGGGCTGTGGGGTTGAACATCCAGGATTTCCCGATCTCCTCGGCCCTGGTTTTATAGCTGGCAGCCTGCACAAACAGGCTAAACATATCGTTCGTCACCTCAGTCTGGTCGATCCAATAGTCTGCCAACATGACGGTGTGCACTGGCTTTTCATCGTCCCTCAGCTCGTTGCCCATACTGAATTCCCCGGCTGGCACCTTCAGCATCAACATTCCGTCCGGCCTGGGTTCTTCCTCGATAGCCTCGGTTGGCACTGCCGTCGGTGCTGGCGGGGCCGCAGGAAGCAGCAACGCGAAAGTTGGCATAGCACTTGGTACGCTTATATCTGTCGCTCGTACCGGCTCGGTAGTCACCGGTACTGGCGCTTCGGTCGCAACGGAGGCATCGCCAGACGTCAACAGCCCCCGCAAAACAATTATTCCTGCCACCACAAAACACAGCAAGGCCAGGCCCACCACCGCTAGCACCGGCAGGTAACCCAGCCAGGAGGGCGGTTGGCCAACTCTGTGAACCGGCGGGGTTTGAGCAGCTGCCGGTTCATGCACAGGGGCAACAACCACCGGCAGTGTCTTGGCCGGCTTTGGCTGGTATGCCAACTGGCCGAGCGCATTGGAAAAAAATTGG
This sequence comes from uncultured Anaerolineae bacterium, assembly GCA_903908605.1. Classification (GTDB taxonomy): domain Bacteria; phylum Chloroflexota; class Anaerolineae; order Anaerolineales; family Villigracilaceae; genus UBA5195. Next base: position 2,360 of record CAIVSQ010000267.1, on the reverse strand, counting down.
ACGGCCTGGTAACGTTCGGCTGGGTTCTTGCGCAGAGCCTTTGCCAGAACCACACTCAACCCAGCCGGTGCGCCGGCTGGCCAGTTGGATGGCAAAACCGGCCCATCAATCAGGTGGCGGGTGATGATCTCATCAGGGGTGTCGCCGCCAAACAGTCGTTCGCCGGTCAGCATTTCCACAAACAGGCAGGCGGTCGAGTATACATCCGTAGCGGGGGTAGCCGGAGGCTTGCCGCGCCACAACTCAGGTGCGCGGTAGTGCGGTGTACCCACTCCGCCCATACTTGAAGAACTGGAACTGACCTGCACAGCCGTGTCCAGCTTAAAATCGGTGATCACCACCTGCTGCCCTTCACCAAATAGGATGTTTTCAGGCTTGATATCACGGTGCACCAACCCACGCGCGTGCGCAGCCCCCAGGCCGGCACACACCTGTGTGATAACCGCTAGTGCCTGTGCATAAGGAAGCGGACCAGCCGCCAGGCGCTCGCGCAGGCTTTTGCCCGGCATGTAGCGCATGGCGATAAAGGCGTAACCATCCGCCTCGCCCATATTATATATCGTGAGGATGTTGGGGTGTTCCAGGGCTGCCACCCGGCGCGCTTCATTGCAAAAGCGCTCAACAAAACCCGGTTCCACCATGTACTGCGGGTGCAGCACCTTGAGTGCCACCGTGCGGTCCAGCAGGCTGTCTTTGGCTTTGTAGACCGTGCCAAAGGTGCCTGCACCCAGGAACTCTTCGATACGGTAATTATCATTTAATTGGTCACCTGGTTTGTATTGCGCCATGTTTTTACCCTCTTGCCTGCCTGAATCACATCCCTGCCACAACCCTCGCAGCAATTATACCCCGCCCTGAATAGACTGCAGACGCGGGAAAGGATAATTTACAGGATTATTTTTTGGTGTTATGGGGTGGCTCTTCAAAACCGTTAACGCCCTGCCCCCCCAATGGCTCCCCCGCAAAAAAAGAACAGCAAGGACATGACCATCCCTGCTGTTCCTAAAACCATCATAGCCAATCTCACTAAGCTGATAACTAATTTCCGGTATAGGGGGTTTTTTCGACCCATCGCCTGGTTAACATCCCCCCCTACCCCGCGATCTTCTCCACAATCCTCGTAATCAGAGTCTGAAACACCGGCGCGCGCATGATGCCGATGGCGATGACTTCCTGTTCGTCGAGCTTTTGTTCCAGGATGCCGGCCGCCATGTTGGTGATGCACGAGATCGCCAGCAGTTTCATCCCGCAGTGCGAGGCCACGATCGCCTCGTTGACGGTCGACATGCCCACCGCGTCCCCGCCCAGAATGCGGAACATGCGGATCTCGGCCGGGGTCTCAAAGCTCGGCCCGGAGTAGCCCACGTAGACGCCCTTGTGGATCTCGGTGCCCACCTCGGCGGCGGCCTGTTCGGCCAGGCGCTGCAGTGAGCGGTCGTAGGTAAAGGTCATGTCACAGAAACGTGGGCCAAAGCCCTCCTCGTTCTTACCGATCAGCGGGTTGACCCCGGTATAGTTGATGTGATCCTCGAGGATCATAAAATCGCCCACGCTGAACTTCATGTTGATGCCGCCAGCCGCATTGGTCAAAATCAGCGTCTCGACCCCCAGCAGCTTCATCACCCGCACCGGGAAAGTCACGTTCCAGAGTGGGTAGCCCTCGTAGTAATGCAGGCGGCCCTGCATGCAAATCACCGCCGTGCCGTTCAGGTCACCGACCACAAAACGGCCCTTGTGCCCGGGCGCGGTGGAACTGACAAAGTTAGGGATCTCCGCGTAATCAATAAAAACAGGGTTGCTGATTTTTTCAGCCAGCCCGCCCAGGCCCGACCCCAGCACCAGGCCGATCTTTGGTGCGCTGCCGATTTTTCCAAGAATATAGCTTGCTGCTTCCTGCGCCTTTTCATATACCATCGCAAAACCCTCCGAAACCAGGATAAATTTACCCGCGTAGTGTAGCACATTTCATTAAAATGCGCACACTGCCGCCAGGCATACTATAATCAGCCCAACCTACACCAAGGAGCACACCATGAAAACCATCGGTCTAATCGGCGGCATGAGCTGGGAATCATCGATTGAATATTACCGTATCATCAACCAGGTCACCCGTGAGCGCCTGGGCGGGCTGCACTCGGCCCGCAGCCTGATGCTCTCGGTCGACTTCGCCGAAATTGAGACCCTGCAGCACCAGGGTCGCTGGGACGAAGCCGGGCAGATCCTGGCTGGCACCGCGCAGCAGCTGCAGAACGGCGGCGCAGATTGCATCGTCCTGTGCACCAACACCATGCACAAAGTCGCCGGGCAGATCCAGGCGGCGGTCAGCATCCCGCTGCTGCACATCGCCGATGCCACCGCCC
>CAIVSQ010000266.1 GCA_903908605.1 uncultured Anaerolineae bacterium | reverse complement strand
CTTAAAAATAAACACAACCTTTCCTACACCAGGTTTACCAGCTCTACCTTTGCCAGCTTTTTTTGCTTCTTGGCTGTCAATGGTTTCACTGGCTTGTTGGTAATGTTGTATGCGAAATTGTTTACAAACAACCCAACCCCAGCCGTGTTGGTCATCGCTTTTGCTGCGATGACCGCCGTTATCCTGGTTTTTTGGTTGCCGGTAGATCGCTTTAAGATGCCCGCCAGGGTGCAAAACCTTACCCACCAGGCTGTGGAAGGTTGGGTGGTGATCGGTAAAAGCCCATTACTTCTGGTCAGGTTGGTTGTGATCCAGATGCTGTTGGTTTTGTTGTTATCTTTACGTTATTACATTGCTTTTCACATGCTTTCTCAGAGTGTTGGCCTATACCAGACGTTGTTGTTTGCCAGCGCATCCATCCTGACACAACTTGTCAGCATAGCCCCGGGTGGGTTGGGTGTGCGAGAGGCGATTGTAGCCGCAGCAGCTTCTGCGCTTGGTTTTGACCCGGCCATCAGTGTCGTTGCGATTGGCCTGGATCGGCTGGTGATGACTGTCATGATTGTTTTGACCGGCTGGATCAGCACCGTTATTTTAGGCCGGGACATTGCTGATGTTCCGGAAGCGTCGTAACCCCTTTTTTGACTGATTAGGAATGTGCCTGTGAATAAATTTTTTATCAAACCCCTCCGGCAGCGTCTTGCCACCCTTTTTATTTCCCGATCTGATATTGATCGCTGGGTGAAGGATTGGAATTTTTTCTTCATCCTGGGGATGGGGCGTTCCGGTACTTCGTTCATGGCTGATTTTTTGGATCATGCCTCTGGTGCGCATGTTTTCCATGAACCGGTACTGGAAGATTTTTATGCGCATGCCAGGGCTCATTATGACTCGCTGGAAGCTCGCCGTTATATCCAGGGGTTCCGTAGAACTGAAATTTATACGCGCATGCGCAATTTCCCCAGTGGTATTTACGGGGAAACCAATTCCCTGCTGCGCTGCCATGCTGAAGCGCTTGCGGTCACCTTTCCTCAAAGCACTATTTTACATATCGTACGGGATGGCCGGGACGTGGTCCGCTCCCAGGTTTCGCGTGGCACATTGACTTTGCACAATCCCTTTTCCATGAGCATGCATCCCACGGCTACCGATCCTTGGAAAGAAAAATGGCCTGGAATGGACCGGTTTGCGCGCTTGTGCTGGTTTTGGCAGGAAGAAAACCGGCGGCTTCGCCTGGCGACGAAACAAACGTTTCAATTTGAGAAAATTCTGGCTGGTTACGATTATTTTGCCGAACAAGTACTCCAGCCGTGTGGCATCCATATTGAAAAAAAGGAATGGGAGGCGACCATTAAAACCCCCCGTAACGTGAGCAAGGAATTTACCATGCCAAAATGGGATCAATGGACAGCCCAACAGCAACAAACCTTTCGCGAAATTTGCGGTGCCGAAATGGAAAAATGCGGATATGATTTTTAGGTGACAACTCCCCCGGGTCCTGGCTTTACCGAGTGTCTCTGGTTTGACCGGTTCCAATCCTCAGGAATGAGATTATGCCCATAAATCTTGTAATTCAAATTCCATGCTACAACGAAGAGCAGACCATCTCCGATGCGTTGCGCGAGATTCCTCGCAGTATTCCAGGGGTCGACAAGGTGACTATCTTGATCATCGATGATGGTTCACATGACAACACCGCACGGGTGGCCTTGCAAAATGGGGCTGATTATGTCATCCAGCACCCAGTTAACCGCGGCTTGGCCAGGGCTTTTATTACAGGTATCCAAACAGCACTGGCTCTTGGGGCGGATATCATCGTAAATACGGATGCCGATAACCAGTACCCGGGCAAGTACATTCCTGACCTCATTGCACCGATTTTATCCAAGCGCGCGAACCTTGTGATTGGTGATCGCCAGGTTGAGAAGAATCAACATTTTTCACCGATAAAACGTATGTTGGAATGGGTGGGCAGCTGGTTTATGCGTATTGTCTCGGATACGGATGTCCCGGATGCCCCCAGTGGTTTCAGGGCGTTTTCACGCTATACAGCTCTCCGTATGCAGGTTTATAACCGCTATTCATACACACTTGAAACCCTTATCCAGGCGGGCAAGGATCGCATGAATATTGCCCACCTGCAGATAGAAACCAACCCGGCTACGCGACCCTCGCGTTTGCATAAAGGCATCTTCAATTTTATTTGGCGCCAGGCCGGTACGATCATTCGTTCATATGTTTTGTATCAACCGTTGAAGACCTTTGCCCAGGTCAGCATTCCCTTCCTGCTATCTTCGGCTATTTTGATCGGGCGTTTTCTGTATTTATATTTGACTCACCAGGCGGGCTCCGGTCGTTACCTGCAATCTGTTTCCATAGGTGGGACCCTTGGGATTTTCGGGATCCTGCTGGTGATGATGGGCCTGATTGGTGACGCCGTTCGGACCAACCGGCAGACGATGGAGGAGATATTGGTTGCTCAGCGTGACAACCAACGCCTGACGGATGCCAGTGATTCACTCTGTGGTTGTAAATTCCTAAAAAAGACGGATATTAACCGCGAGCTCTGATCGTGGAAATTTTTTACCCTGTTCAAAAAGAGCGTATCACCTGGTTTTGTCCAGGGATACGCTCTTTTTAATGATCCAACCGGATACAAATCACCAGGTGGTTTAATCGTCCTCGGCAGATTTTGGTTTTGACCCAATCTCCACCAACTGAACCTGCACCTGGTAACGTTTTTCACCGATCTGGATTTTATTCATACCAAAAAAGCCCTTTGAGCCTGTTTTGAATACTTTTTCGGTGGCAGCCAGGTCGGCAAGTTTTGTTTCACCTTCTTTTATTTCAATTGTCAGGATCATATCTTTGCTCCTTTCTGGGTTGGGAGCCCCAGGCTGTTTTCGATGCCAGCTTGGGGGCGGGTAAGCTTATGTTCTTTAGTGTCTGTTCTTGACAGCCTTGGCGATGCCAGCCACATGTTCGGGGGATGAACCACAGCAGCCGCCCACGATGCGAGCGCCTGCAGTGATGTTACGCAGCGCTGCTTCACCCATTTGTTCTGGAGTGACATCGTAAATAGCCTGATTGTCCTCATCCATACGTGGCAGACCGGCATTTGGTTTGGCCCAGATGGGGAAACCTGGCGCTGCAGCGGCGTATTCCTGTACAATTTTTTCCATATTTTCCAGCGAGGTGCCACAATTGGCTCCCACTGCCACTGCGCCCTTGTCTTTGAAGGTTTTTATGGCCTGGGTGGGTTTGAGACCCATCATGGTGCGTACACCCCGATCGTAACTGAAGGATACTACAATCGGTAGGTCGGTCACCGAGCGTGCAGCATCAAAGGCGGCGCCTGTTTCGTCCAAGGCAAACATGGTTTCGATGATTAATAAATCCACTCCACCTTCTGCCAGGGCTTTGGCCTGTTCAGCGTAGGCACTGAAGGCTTCCTCTACTGTTAATGGACCGAGGGGCTTTATCAGAGCGCCGGTGGGGCCGATCGAACCGGCGACAAGCACATCCGGGCGGGCCGAGGCTGCTTTACGGGCCAACGCCACTGCACGCTGGTTTACTTCAGCGCAGCGGTCCAGATAGCGGGATTCCTTCATGCGTAGTCTCGTACCACCGAAGGTGCAGGTCAGGATGATATCAGACCCAGACTGGACAAACCGGTTGGCGAGACCCAGCAATAGATCGGGGTTGTCGATGACCAGGTCTTCGGGGGCAATGCCAGGTTTTAACCCCATTTTTTGCAGGTTGGTTCCGGTTGCGCCATCTGCGACCAATGTTTCACCGGCGTTTAAACGTTCAAGAAACTTATTCATACAATCTCCTGGGTAAAAATGACCTTACTTGATAGTGACGACTCGGGCAGTCTTATTCTTTGCGAAAATTTTGCAAGGTTTCCAGGTAATAATCGGGCAGACCAATGTCAAAGCGTTTGCCGTTGATCACCAATCCCAAGAAACCATCTTCCTGGCGCAGGCGGTCCAGGGCAGAGGTGAGCTGGAATTCTCCCCGCTCGCGCACATTGTTGTCAATGTGTTCTTTTAAAATTTTGAAAATCTCGGGTTTTAGAATGTACTGGCCAAACACCGTCAGGTATTCATCTGCTGGCATACCTGGTACTCGCAGGTTGGTGTGGGCGTAATCCAAGGTGGGCTTTTCAGCGAATTCGTTAATGCTGAGCAGGCGTTCCTCATCCAACCAGACACCTGTTAGAGTGCCGAAATTGCCGATTTCGGATTCGGGGGTCAGGCGCATGCCAACGATGTTTTGCCCGTGCTGCTTGTAGGTGTCCATTAACTGGCGTGCGCAGGAGCTGTCATTATTGGATCGATAGATGTGATCCCCAAGCATTAGCAGGAAGGGTTCGTTGCCTACCAATTCGGCTGCGCTGTAAACCGCGTGTCCAAAACCTTGCTGGGCGGTCTGAATGGCGAATTTTATATGCAGCCCGATATCAAGCAATCGCCGCGAATAGTCCTGGAATTGCCGGGGTAGCTTGTTGTAATTTTCTATGGAGATTTGTTCGCAGAAAAAGGAACGAAAATCAGGGAGGTCATTTTCCTGGACGATGATAATGACTTCTTCAATCCCCGCTTCCAGAGCCTCTTCCACGATTAATAGGATGGCGGGCTTGGCGATGCCATCTCTATCGACCACGGGGAATAATTCTTTCTTGGTGGCTTTGCTGGCCGGAAAAAGCCGTGTGCCAAAACCGGCGGCTGGAATGACTGCCTTGCGAACTTTTTGCTGGGGAGAAATAGTCATCGACATAGCCTGCAGGTTAAGTTCCTGCTGGATAATTTCGATTACTCTTTTCTGATCATCGAGACTACGGCAAATAAATTGGGCTGTGCCGTCCCCCTGGGAACCTACGCCTTTGCCACCAAAAACGTGTGGTTTTAGCGGCTCGTATTCCAAAACCTTGTGTAGTACGGGTGAGGTCAGTTCCTCGGGGCAAGCGGGAGCAGCGTAATGATCAAAAAGCGCCTGGGCTTCGGTCATGATCGTACCGAGTTGTGCTGGGTTGGATGTGCGTAGAGCATCTACGGCGCGTTCAACAATGTGCCGGTTGATTGGGCCGAGTAGTTTCTGAACCCCTTTTTCCACTTCATTTTCCGCAAATGGATAACAATGGTTGAGACGGTTCAGTATCTCAAAGGTATCTTTTTTCGCCTGTAGATCGACGATCACAAAGTACAGGGGCTCATTAACCTGTAGTTCCTGGGTTTCCAAGCGATCCCCGTCAAAGGTCATTAATACCGGACGATTTCCAAATGCGCAGCCCTGATCCATGCGCCCACAGCGCGAAGGTGTGGTGATTTCACCCTGGTAGGCCAGCTCCATTTCACCGCGGGTGGTCATTTTTAAATCATACACTCGGTTAAAGGCTCGGGCAGCCAGCACGCAGATCGCTGCGCTGGAGGATAGTCCTTTTTTAATAGGCAAATCTGTCCGGTAGTTGTCGATGACCAGTCCGCGCACGTGATAATTAATCAGCATTTGGTATGCGACGCCCGCGATGTAACTCCAGAATCCACCCTTTTGGGCTTCTTCAAGCAGTGCCCTTGATTCCATCGGAATTTCATAAGGACCTGAGCGAGTTCCGTTTGGTGAAACAGAACTCAGCACCAGCGAGGTCGGGTGGGCTGATACTTCGGCGTAAATTCCCTGGTCAGTTCCGGTGATGAGGGTATACCCTTTTTCAATTTGAGCGTTGATGCGCCTGTAGCCCCCGGCCCAATCGGAATGTTCGCCTACCAGGCAAATGCGTCCCGGAACAAAGATATTCATGTCGTTTCCTTTTCGATATACAAATTACGGGGTAATTCTATCACCTGGAATTGGGGAAAACTGAGAAGATTTGCACACCTTCCATGCTGGCGACTGCCAGGAAACGACCATCCGGACTGATTGCGAGGCTGTCAATGGCACTGGTGGCTGCCTGGAAAATGGTACTACTGCTTAAGTCATTGTTGAGGATCATCACCGCGCCATCTTGCAGGCCAGCGAAAAACAGCCCGTTGTTACTGAGAATCAGGGCAGTAGGTTTGGCTGGCAGGGAAAGACGGGTTAGCTCGCTAATCTGTCGGGTCACCGGGTCGATCCTGTTGAAAACGGTCTGGTTGTGATCAAGTTCATTTTGTGTGTAATAGATTGTGCCATCACTGGTCATAACCACCGGTTTGTACAGGAAATTGTCATTTTTCTGAACGACTGCGTTCCCGCTGGTTTTATCCACTACTGTGATCGTAAAGCTGTTTTCTTTTTCAAGCGCTGTGAAAACCAGCAGGTTGGCGTTTTCTGCGAAACCTTGCAGGTTGCCTTTCACTGATTCTTGTAACCAGGTCTTGCCCTTGGTGTATAGATCGGTGCCAGTGCCGTTATCGACCAGTGCCCATTCGCCGGTGCGATTTACGGCTACGAAATGATAGGGACCAACCGCGATGATAGGGGCCTGGCTGCGCAATTCCACCAACGTGCTGCTGTTGTCAGCGACCACTTCCTTGAATGTGTTGGCATCTGATGCAAACAGGACATGCTCCGCATCCTGGAAACAGCTTGTTTCACCAGTTAGGAGTTTTAACCAACAGGCGGAATGGGGTGTGTTGATCAAAATAGTGTTGTCGCTGATGAAGCGAAAGGCCTGGTATGGCAATACTCCCATTTCCAGTACATTCCTGGTGACCGGAAGGACCGGCGAGCTGCCCCACAGGGCTGCCAGGGTATCAGGTGCGGAACTGGTGCTGCTGTCGAAGCGCAGGGTATTGCCTGTTTGCAGGTCCCATTGGCCGGTTTCTATGGTTGCAGCCGTTTTATAAGTGTCCCATTGAACGGCGATCCCACTTATGCTGGTGTTGTCATTAAATGCAATCTTCCATTCCCTTGCGCTTGCGTTACTTGGTGGAACATTGATTTCCAGGGTCTGTTTGAGTGGATCGAGCTGATAAACACGCAGCAGGGTCGGCAGGGCGATTGCAACCATTTGTCCATCCGGAGAGAACGTAAATGGTGTGTTTTCACGCGGTAACAGCAAGTTTTGGCGTGTTATCCAATCGTCGACTTTGTAGATCAGCAGCTCCTGTCCGGCATGAACCACAAAATGACTGCCATTGGGGGTAAAGCTGATCGCGTCGAAGGGTTTTGTAAAATCCAGGACTTGCAGATTCGTCTGCAGGTTAATGACGCGTAGCGGGCCATCCCCAACTTTTAGGGCGAGGTAGGTGTTGTCTGGCGAAATTGCGATGCTGGCTTCATTGGGAATGCCTTTAAAAACCGGATCGATAGGCAGGGACAGTGACAGAGTTGCCTGGCCCTCGGTTACTGTGTAAACCTGGGCCTCCCAGGCACCTGCGTTGCGGGTCATCAGTGCCAGGCGGCTGCCATCGCTGTTGGCTGACATGCAGCTTGTGCATGCGATATCCGCAGTATTGATTTTTTTCCAATACGCCAGCATATTCCCCGCGCGATCGAACATATACGTACCGTTTGATGTGCTCAAAAATAATTTTTGACCATCCTGGCTGATTGTGCTGTGACGCCGGGTGACGTTGAGCGAACTGAATACAGGTTGCAAGGAGGGTGCGTTTTCGAGCGTAATGAGCTGGAAACCAAGGTCGATCAATGCCTCGCCTGGGCCAATGGGATACGGTAGTTTGCGTACTCGCGTTGGCACAGGTGAGGGTGTTTCGGTCGGTACCGCTGTAGGTGTGGGCGGAATGATAGTTGGTGCGGAAGGCGGGGTGGGTGTGAAGCCCGCTTCACCAGGTGCGGCGGGCACGGTGGCGCGCAGGATAAAATCCTGGTTGGGCGGCAAGGTAACAGCCACGTCTGCCGGGACAATAATTGGGTTGTTACATGCGCTCAATAAAGTGAGCAAAATCACATTGATAAAAGCGGTCTGAATTTTCAATTTCGCCTCTTCCTGCGGTGTTCGTCCAGATTATTCTATACCGTTGGATTTACTGGTTAACGATAAACTGCTTCGCTCTTAATAAAACGACATCTTCGCTTGAAAGCACGTTTTCTTCGTCAACTGGCACCTTGATGGTGGGCTGCACGCCAACGCCTTCCAGGAATAAAGACCCATCCGGGTTGACGATTCGCCCTGTGGGGAACTGCATGCGGATGCCTTCCGGCATCTTTACCTGTCCCTTTGAGACCTCTGCTTCGATGCCGCTGGAAGGATACTGTGCGATTATTTCGGCTCCATCCAGCTGTCCAAAGGCGTAGGCTTCCATTTCGCAAGCGCTTGCACATTGCAAGCCCACCATAACCGCGATTTTATCAAAGCGATATTGGGATTGCATTGGGGTAAATTTACCCTGGTCTCCCCTGGCAATGAATTTCCCGGCGGTGTCATCGTAGTATTCCATCTGCCCGAGCGGGATATCCTGATCAGTCAGGTATCCTGCCAAACCCAGCGGAACACCGCCCCCGTTTTCGCGCAGGTCTATGATAATCCCGGCTACTTTCTTTTCGGAGAATAATCTTAAGCCGCGTTCAAACAGGCGCAGAATCAGGTTTAGGTCATCGATGTTGGTGTTGATCTTGATGTAACCGATGTCTTTCCCATCCTGTGAAAATATATCCAATTCAACCGGAACAAGCCCGGCACTTTGGTTATATCCCAACTCGGTCAGCAGGCTGTCCACTTCTGCTTCTGCGGTTATTTTGGCGGTCTTGGTTTTTTCGCCTGGATTGGTGAAGGTTATTTGTACCAGGGTGCCGGGTTTGGTGCGCGTCAGCATGATGGCTTTGTACTTCAGAATGCTTACCTCGGAGGATTGGTTTCCAAAGAAGAGTGGTTGCGCCTTGATCACATCCATGACCGCTTTGCCATCCACCTCGGTGATGATTGCGCCGACTTTCAAGCCTGCAGATTGGGCCGGTGAACCCACCAGTACGGAATTTACCAGCACACGCTGGTCATCCAGGATGCGCGCTGTATAGCCCAGCCCACCCGCGTAATTATCTCTGAAATCTTCGCCGACAAAGTCGCCACCATCCATGCCAGAGTGTCCATCCTTAAATGCATAGGTGAAATCACGCAACGCTTCGTAATATGCTTTGGCATCCTGGCTGTTCCCAGCCTGTTCCACGCGCGGACGAATTTCTGTGACCAGCTTATTCCAGTCCGGTTGTTTGCTGGCAATCCCGTTGAAGGCATAATTCTTGCGCAAGAATTCAACCAGATGATCAAAGGCCTGCAAGTAACTTTCGCTTGAATAATCCTTGGGAGCAGCATCAGGTGATTCGTAAAGCGGCAGGTTTGCCACGGCTGCCTGCGAAACTGTAAAAGGAGTAGTATCCAGATCGATGATTGAATAACCGGCGGGGATGGGCATGGCCGTATCATCCGCGCTGAAAAGTTTCCCATCCACGCCAAAATTCTCAGGAAACAGCTGCTTGTCATCTGGGGCGTATACAACCAGCTTGCCCCCTGTTACTTCCTGTTCATCATCTTGCGAAACCTTGATGGATGCCTGGTTCCCAGGCCAGCCGCGCAGGCTGTCGTCGCCTGTTTTGAATGGGTCGCCGGTGATATTGGGTTCGTAATCCACGGCAAAAATCTGCACGCCAAGGTCTTGTCGATCATTGTTATCTACATCGTTCAGGGTTCCCTGGGGGATTTGTGGCAGGATCAGTGTGTAGCTGCCGCTGGCGTTCTCGGATTGCCATTTGATGTTGCCTATTACCTGCGAATCAACAGGCACCAGCCAGTCTTTATCACGATTAATGAAACCGTGCATATCAATCAACATCACCTGGCGTTCGGAAAAAAGGATGTTATCTGAAAATTTGCCCTGCATTTCGCTTGATGACTTGAGCGAACCAGTGATTTTGAATGTCTGGTTGGCGCTAATCGGTGCCATCAATGTGGGGGCACCAGTTGGTGTTGGGGCTACCTGGGTGGGTGGTGCTTTGGTGGCTGTTGGGCGAGAATTGGATGCAGGTTGCAAAGTTTTGCAGCCCAGGCTTGCAATGGCAAGCGCCAGGATGGCTGTGAGTATTTTGTGGGTGGATTTCATCGAACCGCCTTTCGGAACAAGTTATTCGTATTATACTTATCTGTCATCAAATTTAGTCACTATGGGCTGGCTATGGATTGGAAAACAAAATTCAACCAGGAAATTCAAATGGCGCTAGCCGCGCGTGGACGCGGGAATGAAGGCCAGGCGCGTGTATGTGCCAGGCGTGCTGCCGGGGTAGCGGTGCGAGAATATTTTTTACGCCTCGGAATTCCGATTGTCAACCCAGGCGCTTATGATTTGTTGCAGTAATTGGTTTCTTTTGATGATATACCAATTCGCGCTCGCCAGGCGGCCGAATGCTTAACTGTGCGGGTCACTGGCGAATTTCAACTTCCTGTCGATGCAGATTTGCTTGAGGAAGCTCGAATACTTGCTGAAAATCTATTGCCCATCGATTTGGGCTGATCTACATTACGTTATAATCGCCGCATGATTCTTGTCACCGGTGGAACCGGATTCGTCGGGCGTGCGTTAATTCGGCAATTAGTGGCCAATGGTGAGCAGGTGCGCACGCTTATCCGGCCGTCGCCACGTACTCCCAACCTGCCACGAGGTGTGCCGGTTGAGGTTGCGGTTGCCAGTTTGAACGATGACCGTGGCTTGCGCGCCGCCATGCGTGGAGTGGATGTTGTTTATCACCTGGCTGGAGCTGAGCACCAGGGCGCCCGCGCAAATATCCTGGAAGTTGACGCACGTGGTACTTATAATCTTGCCCAGGCTGCCGCTGAAATGCGCGTTCGGCGCCTTTTTTATGTCAGCCACCTCGGTGCCGGTCGATCCTCTTACTTTCCCCTGTTGAAGATTAAGGGCATTGCGGAGGAGCATATTCGCCGCAGCGGTGTGCCGCATACTATTTTCCGATCTGCCTTGCTTTATGGTCCTGAAGATCATTTCACGACCACCTTTGCCCGGCTCTTCTCCTTTTTCCCAATATCATTTCTTCCACGCGAAGGTGGAGTCTTGCTTCAACCGTTATGGGTTGAGGACCTGGTTACCTGCTTGTTGTGGTCATTGGAAATCCCGGAAACACTTAACCATACAATCGATATTGGCGGCGCGGAATATTTTCCCTTCCGACAGGCTGTTGAAATTATCCAGGAAACAATCCAGAAAAAAAGTTGGTTTGTATCGCTTGGGTTGCCATACTTGCGCGCGGCAACCGTTATGGGCCAGAGCCTTATGCCAGGTTTTCCACTCTCGTCATTCTGGGTGGATTACCTTGCCTACAACCGTACCTGCCCGGTTGATACCATCCCACGAATTTTCGGCTTTCTCCCGGCGCGCTTTACCTATCGTCTTGAGCATCTGAAAGGCATTAATTGGAACCGACTGGCATGGCAAACATTATTCAAACGTCCGAATGTGAAATAATATGATCAGCATACGCATCCTTGATACCCCTGAAGAAATGAAAGAAGTAGAAGACCTGCAGCGCCTGGTCTGGCCAGATTGTGAAACCGACGTCATCCCAGTGCACTTACTGGTTACGGCTGCCCACAATGGTGGGTTGGTTTTAGGTGCCTACCAGGATGACAAAATGGTCGGGATGTTGTTCGGATTTGCCGGTCTTTATTACACACCCGACGGCCCTCGCCCAAAACATTGCTCCCATCAGATGGGAGTGCATCCCAATGCGCGAAATTCGGGTGTTGGTTTTGCTCTCAAGCGCGCTCAATGGCAGATGATTCGCCAGCAAGGTCTCGATCGGATTACCTGGACCTATGATCCGCTGCTTAGCCGAAATGGTCACTTAAACATCGGGCAGCTTGGCGCCGTTTGCAATACTTATATGCGCGAGGTGTACGGCGAAATGCGAGATGGGTTAAATGTTGGCCTTGCCTCGGACCGTTTCCAGGTAGATTGGTGGATCAATACTCGACGTGTGGAGGGCTATCTTGGTGAGCGCAAACACCCAGCCTTGACCATGGTGGATATTGAAGAAGCCGCTTGCCAGAATCTATACCCCGTGGGCCTGCGCGATGGATTTATCCGCCCAGCAGGCCCATTGGCAAGCCCCCAGGGTAACCTTCTTGTGGCTGAAATACCGGCGGATTTTCTCAAGTTAAAAGCGGCCGATTTTGAGCTGGCCAAAGAATGGCGGGTATTCTCTCGTGAAGTATTTGAGACCAGTTTTTCAGCAGGTTACCTGGTTACCGATTTTATTTACGATACCAGTCGCGATCGTCCTCGTAGTTTCTATTTGCTGACCTATGGCGAGGCGACTCTGTAACCTGATCGGAAGTAAAAAGCCCGCGGCGATTACGATCGAG